>NZ_JBDJLM010000058.1:0-33473 GCF_039673365.1 Pseudomonas sp. TWI923
TTGTTTTATGATTTTGTGGTGTTGGTGGGTGTTTTTTTTTTTTTTTTGTTGGAGGGCGACGTCCGGGCGCTCTGGTTGGGGGGGGCGGGGGCTCACCCCCGCGATGGCCCTCCGCCTACCGCCAATACTGCGCCTCATCCACCACCCGCTGGTGCTCGGCGAACAGCAACGGCAACTGCTCCTTGAGGTAATCGATCCAGGTACGCACCTTGGCATCCAGGTAATGCCGCGACGGGTAGATCGCATAGATCTCACGCTGGCGCAGCCGATAGGGCGCCAGCAACCGGCACAGGCGCCCTTCCTGCATGGCCTGGCTGGCCGAGTAGTACGGCAGCAACCCTACCCCCATGCCCAGCTCGGTGGCCTTGACCATCGCGTCGGCGACATTGGTGAGGAAGGTATCCTGGGGCGCGATGACGCAGCTTTCCGGTGCCTTGCCGAAGGTCCAATCCTCTTCGAACAGCGGATCGACGGTGCGCAGGCAGGTGTGCGCGTGCAAGTCCTGCGGCTGTTTGGGCACGCCGTGCCGGGCCAGGTAATCCGGCGAGGCGCAGAGAATGCTGTGGATGCTGCCCAGCGGGATGGCGATCAGCTGCGAATCGGGCAAGCCCTGGCCAATGGCGATCACCACATCGTGCCCCTCGGCCAGCGGGTCGGGGTTGCGCTGCGACAAGGTCAACTCCATCACCACTTCCGGGCAGGAGGCGTTGTAGCGCGCCACCAGCGGCATCATCAGCAGGCCCAGGCCATGGGTGCAGTGCAAGCGCAGCCGGCCGCGGGGCGTGAGGTGGGCGCCACGGGCCTCGTCCATGGCCTCTTCGGTGAGCAGCATGATTTGGCGCGAGCGCTCGAGAAAACGTTCGCCCGCCTCGCTCATGCGCAGGCGCCGGGTGGTGCGGTGCAGCAGGCGTGTCTGCAGCTGGTTTTCCAGCTCCGCGACGATCCGCGACACCTGCGCCGCCGAGATGTCCAGGGCGTTGGCGGCGGCAGCGAAACTGCCGCACTCCACTACCCGGGCAAAGGTGCGCATCGCATGCAGCATGTCCATGAGGTGGGCTCTCATTCATACATGAAAGGCAGGAATCTATCACGGGTTAGCCCATTTATTGTGAAACACCAATGAATGGATCATGGACACATCCCGAAAACGAGGAGCCTGTCATGAAACGTTCGATCGCTGTTGTCGCCCTGTCCGCCACCCTCGCCTCGTTCGGCGCCCTCGCCGACAGCGCCACCCAACAGCCCGTGAGCAGCAGCTACGAATACGGCATGCCGATGGACGTGGCCAAGGTCATCTCGATCACCCCAGCCAGCAACGCCGCCGATTGCCAGGTGGGCACCGCGCACATGGTCTACGTCGACCACCAGGGCCAGACCCACCAGGTCGACTACCGCGAAATGGGCAACTGCTCGCAGCAGTGACGCCTGCGCAAACGGCCGGGAAAAATACCAGCCGTCATGCCCAAAGTGCATTTGCCCACCTGCCTTGCCGCCCCATGATCGTCCGGAACAACTACAAGAACGTTCCGGAAGCCGATCATGATCGAAACCGCTGCTGCCCTGCCCGCCCATTCGCCGGCCGCCACCCATGCACGCATCACCTGGCGGCTGATGCCGCTGCTGCTGGTGTGCTACCTGTTCGCCCACCTCGACCGCATCAACATCGGCTTCGCCAAGATGCAGATGAGCGCCGACCTGGGCTTTTCCGACACGGTGTACGGCCTGGGTGCCGGCCTGTTCTTCGTGGCCTACGCGCTGTTCGGCGTGCCCAGCAACCTGGCCCTGGACCGGGTCGGGCCACGCCGCTGGATCGCCACGCTGATGGTGGTCTGGGGCCTGCTGTCCACCGGCATGCTGTGGGTGCAGGACGCAGCCGGCTTCTATACCTTGCGCTTTTTGCTCGGCGTGGCCGAAGCCGGCTTCTTCCCCGGCATCCTGGTGGTGCTCAACCGCTGGTACCCGGCCAGACGCCGGGCCCAGGTGACCGCGCTGTTCGCCATCGCCGTGCCCTTGGCCGGGGTGGTCGGCGGGCCGCTGTCCGGCGGCATCCTGCAAGCCTTCCATGACCACGGCGGCCTGCGCGGCTGGCAGTGGATGTTCCTGATCGAAGGTTTACCCGTGGTGCTGCTGGGGCTGGTGGTGCTCAAGTGGCTGCCGGACAGCTTCGAGCAGGTCAGCTGGCTCAGCGCCGAACAGAAACGCGCCCTGCGCGAGGAACTGGACGGCGAAGAACAGCGCAAGCCGGTCAGTTCGCTGACGGGCCTGCTGGGCAACGCCCAGGTGTGGCTGCTGGTGGCGGTGTATTTTGCGGTGATGCTGGCGGTGAACACCCTGGCGTTCTGGATGCCTAGCCTGATCCATGGCGCCGGGATCGGCAGCGATGGCCAGGTCGGCCTGCTCAGCGCCGTGCCTTACCTGGCCGGCTGTCTGTTCATGCTCGGTTGCGGGCGCTCGTCGGACCGCCACCGGGAGCGCCGCTGGCACCTGTGCGTGCCGCTGCTGATGGCCGCCGCCGGCATCGCCGTGGCCGGGTTGGCACCGGGCAATGCGTTGCTGGTGATGAGTGGCCTGGTAGTGGCCGGCATGGGCGCCAGTGCCGCGCTGCCGATGTTCTGGCAACTGCCCCCGGCGTTCCTGGCGGGCAGCACCCAGGCGGCGGGGATCGCCATGATCAGTTCGTTCGGCAGCATCGCCTCGTTTCTCGCGCCCTACCTGATCGGCTGGATGCGCGACACCGCCAACAGCCCTGGCCTGGCGCTGCAGGTGCTGGCGGTGGCCATTGTGCTCGGGGGCCTGCTGGTGCTTAAAGTGCCGGCCAGCGTGGCCAACCCGCGTTAGGCGGCGAGCATCTCGCTGATCCAGCGGGCCTGACGGGCGATGTCCTGCACCTTGTCCTCGGGCACCGGCTGGCGAGCACGCTCGAAATTATCGAGGGTCTGCTGTTTCTGGCGCAGCATGCGCTGCCACTTGAACAGGAACGCCGGGCTGCGCTGCTCCATCAGCAGCGGGCCGAAGTACAGCTGTTCGGCGCTGTAGACGACCGCCTCGCAACGCTCGGCAACAATGATTTCGTAGTCGAAGCGGTGCTCGCGCAACACTTCTTCGCAGCGGATGCGGTAGTCGTTGTCCATCAGCCACTGGCGCAGCGGCTGCTCACCGCCGTTGGGCTGCAGCACCAGGCGTTCCTTGCCGCTCAAGCGTTGCTTGCCGGCCTCGAGGATGTCGCGGATGGTTTCGCCGCCCATGCCGCAGATACTGATCGCGGTGATGCCGTCACCCGGTTCGATGGCTGCCAGGCCACTGGCGTGACGCACCGTGATGCGATCATCCAGGCCGTTTTCGCGCACGGTGCGCCGTGCGGCCTGATAGGGCGTGAGCGCCACCTCGCCGGCCACCGCCGCGACAATCGCACCGCGGCGCACCAGCGCCGCCGGCAGGTAGCCATGGTCCGAGCCGATATCGGCCAGGCGCGCCCCGGCCGGCACATGGGCGGCCACGCGCTCCAGGCGCATGGACAATGTGTGTTCGTTCAACGCAAGCCTCTTCTCACAACCTGGGCCCGGCACCTGTGGCCGGGTCGGGGCGCGATTCTGACCGCCCGCGCCGCGCATTTCAAATGCCCGCGACCGACTGCCCCCGCTCGACCTGCCCGACCCGCTCGCGTAGGCTTGGCAGTTTCCTTCCGTTGCAAGGCAAAATCCCATGGCTAACAGCGACATCATCTACACCCCCGACCCGGACGCCGACTCGATTTCCTCGGACGTTGCCGAATACAACGGTATCCTGGTCAGCACCCAGATCCCCGTGCAGGCCGATGGCAGCCTCGAACTGGGCGACATCACCACCCAGTGCGAATGCACCCTGCAGGCACTCAAGGTCGCCCTGGAGCGCGCCGGCAGCTCGATGGACCGGGTGCTTCACCTGACCATCTACCTGACCGACATGGCCGACCGCGCTGCCTTCAACGAGGTGTACCAGCGGTTCTTCAAAAAGCCGTGGCCGGTGCGCGCGGCGGTGGGCGTGGCTTCTCTGGCGTTCGAGGGGATGCGTGTGGAAGTCACGGCAATGGCCGCGAAAGACTGATCCCACAATTCAAGGGTCCAGGAAACCTTTACGGCGCATCCGTGGACCCGATCGCATCGTGGAATTCAACTTGGGTTGATTAAAACGGAGGTCTCGCGCCCCTTAGACCCTTGTCTGACAGCATCCATCCGCCTGCCCACTTCGCCCCCATCCTGAGCCTGCAGTTGTTCGAGCGTCCTCGCACCAGAGCCATTCCTGATCTGTTGCGCCGTCGTGCCGTTGGCGGTGACCGCATCGGAAATATTCTTGGCCGTAGTGAACAATTCCTTCCACTCGGACAGCTTCCCGGTGACCTTGCCACTCGTGTATGCCGACAAGGGCGTCAACACTTCGATGACAGTAGTGAGCCACGGGCTGGGCTCCGGTTGCCACTTGTTAACCAGACCGGATATGCCTGCGGCCGTACTCAGCGTTGTAGAGCCGACAGCTAATCCATACTCCATGGCCGTTGGCGTTCGCGGCAACCGCCCATAATCTTCTGCTGCAAAATGCGGCCTTGCTTGCCGAACATAGTATTCGGTGCCCAGCATGTACTTCAGCAGGGCAGCATCCTGCAACACCAGCGCCCCGGCGACCATGGCGAGATCGTTGCTCATCGACTGGGGGTTTGTGGTGATATCAGGCGACTGCGTTGGCCGCCTCATCATCTTGCCATCGGGATCACTGAAGTTGACCGGATCCCCTCGGCAGTATGCATAAGCATTCAACCCTCCCGCACCAAACGGGCTCAAGCGATCAGGCGAGTGAAACCGCATCAGTAGTGGATCGAAAGTGCGATGGCCATTGCCCAGGTGGTAATTACCCGTCGAAGGGTCACGCAGTTGACCACAGTACGCCAGTGAAGATCCTCGCCCACTGAACAGAACCCCGTAGGGCGTATAGGCCCGACGAAAGCCTGAACCACCAAGCAGCGACTGTAGCCTGTCGAGCATCGGCAGATAGGTGGTTGCCATGAAGTCCCCCTCCGCGAATAGGCGCTTTGGATCGACCTTATCACCCACCGCCAGTCACCAGAACTGACAAAAATACCAGGTCCCCCTCCCTGTTACCCTTATGTACGCAAGTTCATCGGTTATGGATGCCCCCGCCCGATTTCACCGCTACAATGCCCGCCTTACCGTGACAGCCCGAACCTATAACGACATGTCCCTTCCAAAGCACCACCTGGAACTGCTCAGCCCTGCCCGTGACGTGAGCATCGCCCGCGAGGCGATCCTGCACGGCGCTGACGCCATCTATATCGGCGGCCCGAGCTTCGGCGCGCGCCACAACGCCTGCAACGAGGTCAGCGAGATCGCCGAGCTGGTGGAGTTCGCCCGGCGCTACCACGCGCGGGTGTTCACCACCATCAACACCATCCTCCACGACAACGAGCTGGAGCCGGCGCGCAAGCTGATCCACCAGCTGTATGACGCCGGGGTCGATGCGCTGATCGTGCAGGACCTGGGGGTGATGGAGCTGGATATCCCGCCGATCGAGCTGCACGCCAGCACCCAGACCGACATCCGCACCCTGGCCCGGGCCAAGTTCCTCGACCAGGCCGGTTTCTCGCAGCTGGTACTGGCCCGTGAGCTGAACCTGCAGGAAATCCGCGCCATCGCCGCCGAAACCGACGCGGCCATCGAGTTCTTCATCCACGGCGCACTGTGCGTGGCCTTCTCCGGCCAGTGCAACATCTCCCACGCCCAGACCGGGCGCAGCGCCAACCGTGGCGACTGCTCCCAGGCCTGCCGCCTGCCGTACACCCTCAAGGACGACCAGGGCCGTGTGGTTGCCTTCGAGAAGCACCTGCTGTCGATGAAGGACAACAACCAGACCGCCAACCTGGCCGACCTGGTGGATGCCGGCGTGCGCTCGTTCAAGATCGAGGGCCGCTACAAGGACGTGGGCTATGTGAAGAACATCACCGCCCACTACCGCAAAGAGCTGGACGCCATCCTCGAAGGCCGCCCGCAGCTGGCCCGCGCCTCCAGCGGGCGCACCGAGCACTTCTTCGTGCCCGACCCGGACAAGACCTTCCACCGCGGCAGCACCGACTACTTCGTCAGCGATCGCAAGATCGACATCGGCGCCTTCGACTCGCCGACCTTCACCGGCCTGCCGGTGGGCGTGGTGGAGAAAGTCGGCAAGCGCGACCTGCAGGTAGTGACCGACGTCCCGCTTAGCAACGGCGACGGTCTCAATGTGCTGGTCAAGCGTGAGGTGGTGGGTTTCCGCGCCAACATCGCCGAACTCAAGAGCGAGTCCGAAGACGACGGCCAGAAGCGCTACCGCTACCGCGTCGAGCCCAACGAGATGCCCGAGGGCCTGTACAAGCTGCGCCCCAACCACCCGCTGTCGCGCAACCTCGACCACAACTGGCAGCAAGCCCTGCAGCGCACCTCGGCCGAGCGCCGGGTGGGCGTCGAGTGGCACGCGGTGCTGCGTGAGCAGCGCCTGATGCTGACCCTCAGCAGCGAGGAAGGCGTGAGCGTGCAGGTGGCCCTGGATGGCCCGTTCGGTGCCGCCAACAAGCCGCAACAGGCGCTTGACCAGTTGCACGACCTGCTCGGCCAGCTCGGCACCACCATGTACCACGCCAACGCCATCGAGCTGGACGCGCCGCAGGCGTACTTCATCCCCAACTCGCAGCTCAAGGCCCTGCGCCGCGAAGCCATCGAGGCGCTGACCGAGGCGCGGGTCAAGGCCCACCCCCGTGGCGCTCGCAAGGCCGAGACCACGCCAGCGCCGGTGTACCCCGAGTCGCACCTGTCGTTCCTGGCCAACGTCTACAACCAGAAGGCCCGCGACTTCTACCACCGCCATGGCGTGCAACTGATCGACGCCGCCTACGAGGCCCATGAAGAGCACGGCGAAGTGCCGGTGATGATCACCAAGCACTGCCTGCGCTTCTCCTTCAACCTGTGCCCCAAGCAGGCCAAGGGCGTCACCGGCGTGCGGACCAAGGTCGCACCGATGCAACTGATTCAGGGCGATGAAGTACTCACCCTGAAGTTCGACTGCAAGCCGTGCGAGATGCATGTGATCGGCAAGATGAAGAGCCATATCATCGACCTGCCCACCCCAGGCAGCGCCGTGGCCCAGGTGGTCGGGCATATCAGCCCGGAAGACCTGCTCAAGACCATTCCGCGCGCGCCGCACTGATCGTTCTGCGCTGCGACCACTTCGCGGGTTTCTCCGCGAAGTGGTCGCAAAGATCCATAAAAGTCTCAAAAGAGACCTTTATTCTTGATCCTTCTTTTGTTTTCTGCACAATGCCAAGCATGCGAACCACGCGAGGCAACCCGATGCAACCCACCCCTCACGACGAACGCCTGCTCAAGGCCTTGGCCAACGCCATGGTGGTCCACCCCCGGGCGACCCTTAAGGAGCTGGCCGAAACCGCCGGCGTCAGCAAGGCCACCCTGCACCGCTTCTGCGGCACCCGCGACAACCTGATCGAGATGCTGGAGAACCATGGCGAGCAGGTGCTCAACCAGGTCATCCGCGACGCCGACCTCACGCAGGTCGAGCCGCTGCCTGGGCTGCGCCACCTGATCGCCGAGCACCTCAAGCACCGCGAGATGCTGGCCTTCCTGATGTTCCAGTACCGCCCCGATACCTTGCTGGGCGACAGCGAGGATCGTCGCTGGCATGCCTATACCCAGGCCATGGACGCATTCTTCCTGCGCGCCCAGCAATTGGGTGCGCTGCGCATCGATATCAGCGCGGCGGTGTTCACCGAGATGTTCCTGAGCATGATCTTCAGCATGGTCGACGCCGAGCGCCGCGGCCGGGCGGCCAGTGCCACCTCGGCGCTGACCCTGGAGCAGTTGTTCATCCACGGGGCCCAGGCGCCGGCCTGAAGCCGCCCCCCACGAACCTTGTGGGAGCAACTGTCTTTGTAGGAGCGGCCTTGTGCCGCGAAAGGGCCGCAAAGCGGCCCCAGCGTTACCACATAGATTGCCGGGGCCGCTGCGCAGCCCTTTCGCGGCACAAGGCCGCTCCTACAGGCGAAAGGGCCATCCCACCCACTGCAAAAAAAGGCCCCTGGGCACGGGTCCCAGGGGCCAGAGGGTTGGATAACCCAACCAAAGGAGTCGTTGCCTAGCCCTTCATCGGCCACCCGCCACCCAGGGCGCGGAACAGGTCGACCAGGGCCAACTGGCGCTGGGTGCTGGCCTGGATATAGGCCGCCTCGTTGACGAAGTTGCTACGCTGCGCGTCCAGGTAGCGCAGATGGTTATCCACCCCACCCTCATAACGCGCCTTGGCCAAGGCCTCGGTCGCCCGGCTGGTATCGGCCAGCGCCCGACGCGCGGCCTCCTCACGGCGTAGCGTGTCGGTGGCGGCCAGGGCATCGGCCACCTCGCGGAATGCGGTCTGGATCGTGCCCTCGTAGGCCGCCACCGCCGAATCCTTGCGCGCCTCGGCCAGGCTCAGGCCGGCGCGGTTGCGGCCGGCATCGAACAATGGCAGCGACAGCTTGGGCATGAAGCTCCAGCTGCGCGAACCGCCGTCGAACAACCCGGACATCTGCGCGCTGGAGGTGCCGAAGCTGCCGGTCAGGCTGATGCGCGGGAAGAACGCCGCCCGCGCCGCACCGATATCGGCGTTGCGTGAACGCAAGCGGTGCTCGGCGGCGAGGATGTCCGGGCGGCGCTCGATCAGCGCCGACGGCAGGCCAGGGGTGATGTCCTGCAGCACCATTGGCTGGTCCGGGCGCTCACCCGGGATCAGCTTGGCCGCCTGCGCGTCGCCCAGCAGCAGCACCAGGGCGTTATAGGCCTGGCGTTGCTGGCGCAGCGTGGCTTCGAGGTCGGCCCGGGACTGCTCGACCAGCCCCAACGCCTCCTGATGGTCCAGCGCGGTGGCGGTGCCGGCGGCGCGGCGCTGGCCGACCAGGGTCAGCGAATCCTCGCGGCTGGCGAGGGTCTGGCGGGTCAGCGCTAGGCTGCGCTCGGCGCCATCCAGGGTCAGGTAGGCCTGGCTGACTTCGGCGATCAAGGCAATGTGCGCGGCACGGCCGACCTCCTCGCTGGCCAGGTACTGCTCCAACGCCGCATCGCTCAGGCTCTTGACCCGGCCGAACAGGTCCAGCTCGTACTCCGGCAGCGCCAGACCCACCTGATAGGTGCTGCTGACGCCCTCACGTCCATTGCTCGACAGCGCCGCCGGCAGATGCTGGCGATTGCCCGATGCAGCGGCATTCAAGCCGGGCACCCGGTCGGCGCGCTGGATGCGGTATTGCGCGCGGGCCTGCTCGATGTCGAGCAGGGTCTGGCGCAACGAACGGTTGTTACCCAACGCGGCGCCCACCAGCTGACGCAGCACCGGGTCGACGATGAATGCCTGCCAGTCAAGCTGATCCACCACCGGGCCTTGATGCCCGGCAGCGTCGCCCCACTGCGCCGGCACCGGCGCCTCGGGGCGCTCATAGGTCGGCGCCAGGGAACAGCCCGCCAGGGTCCAGGCCAGGACCAACGGAATAACACGAGTACCCATGAACATCACTTGGCCACCACGACAGCCTGCGGCGCTGGCTTGCGCTTGAGCAACGACAGCACCCAGACGAAACAGATCGGCACAAACACCACCCCCAGCAACGTCGCGCTGAGCATGCCGCCGATCACCCCGGTGCCGATGGCGCGCTGGCTGGCAGCACCGGCGCCGGTGGCGATGGCCAGCGGTACCACGCCGAGGATGAAGGCCATGGAGGTCATCACGATCGGACGGAAACGCAGGCGCGCGGCCTCGATGGCGGCGTCGCGCAGGCTGTAGCCCTTCTCCCACAGCTCCTTGGCGAACTCGACGATGAGGATGGCGTTCTTCGCCGCCAGGCCGATGATGGTGATCAGGCCGACCTTGAAGTACACGTCGTTGGGCATGCCGGTGGCCATCACCGCCAGCACCGCACCGAGGGCGCCGATCGGCACGATCAGCATCACCGTCAACGGAATCGCCCAGCTTTCGTACAGCGCCACCAGCAGCAGGAACACCACCAGGATGGCCAGGGCGAACAGGCTGCCGGCCTGGCCGCTGGAGACCTTTTCCTGGTACGAAAGCCCCGTCCAGGCATAGCCGATGCCGGGCGGCAGCTCACTGACCAAGCGCTCCATTTCGGCCATGGCCTGGCCGGTGCTGTGGCCCGGTGCCGCATCACCGGCGATGCGGATCGACGGGTAGCCGTTGTAGCGCACCAGTTGCACCGGTCCTTCTTCCCAGCGCGTGGTGACGAAGGCGCTGAACGGGACCTGCTCACCGCTGGCGTTGGGTGCGTACAGGCGCAGCACG
This sequence comes from Pseudomonas sp. TWI923, assembly GCF_039673365.1. Classification (NCBI taxonomy): domain Bacteria; kingdom Pseudomonadati; phylum Pseudomonadota; class Gammaproteobacteria; order Pseudomonadales; family Pseudomonadaceae; genus Pseudomonas; species Pseudomonas sp. TWI923. The sequence goes on from NZ_JBDJLM010000058.1 coordinate 10,357, forward strand.
CTTTCCGGGGTCATGCGTTCGCCTTGTTCGGCCTGCACCACCACGCGCTGCTGGCGCCCGGCATTGGTGAAGTCGTTGATCACCGCCGAACCGAAGGCGGTGGCCAGGGTACTGTTGATGGTCTCGAAGCTCACGCCCAGGGCGCGGGCCTGCTCACGGTCGATCTGCACCCGCAGCTGCGGCGACTCCGCCAGGCCCTCCATCATCGCGTACAGAATCACCGGGTTGCCGTTGGCACCGGCCAGCAGCTGGTCGCGGGCGGCCAGCAGCGCTTCACGGCCCAGGCCGCCCCGGTCCATCAGGCGCAGGGCGAAGCCACCGGCATTGCCCAGGCCGTCGATCGGCGGTGGGTTCACGGCGGTGAGGGTGCCGTCGCCATGGGCGGCGAAGCGCCCGTTGATGGCGTCGATCTCGGCCGCCGCGGATTGGTCCGCGCCGCGCAACGACCAGTCCTTGAAGGTCGGGAAGGCCAGTGCGGCATTGTCCCCCATGCCAGAGAAGCTGAAACCGCTGACCACGAACGCCGAGGCCACCGCCTCGCGGGACATCAGGAACTGCTCCAGGGCTTGGCCGGTGGCATCCGTACGTACCCGGCTGGCGCCCGGCGGCAGTTGCACGTCGACGATGGCATAGCCTTGGTCTTCGACTGGCACGAAGGACTCCGGCAGGCGCAGGTAAAAATAACCGAGCATGGCCAGGATGCCGGCGTACACCAGCATGTAGCGCCCGGCACGCTGAACCAGCGCGCTGTTCAGCGCCGAGTAGCGATCGGTAAGACGCGCGAAGCTGCGGTTGAAGGCGCCGAAGAAGCCGCGTTTTTCATGGTGGCCCTGGGGCACCGGCTTGAGCAGCGTGGCGCACAGCGCCGGGGTGAAGGTCAGGGCCAGGAAGCCCGAGAACAGGATCGACACCGCCAGCGACAGCGAGAACTGCTGGTAGATCACCCCCACCGAGCCGGACATGAACGCCAGCGGCATGAACACTGCCGACAGCACCAGGGTGATACCGATGATCGCACCGGACACCTGCCCCATGGCCTTGATGGTCGCCTGCACGGGCGACAGACCCTCTTCGGCCATCAACCGCTCGACGTTCTCCACCACCACGATGGCGTCGTCCACCAGGATGCCGATGGCCAGCACCATGCCGAACATGGTCATCATGTTCACCGAGAAGCCGAGCAGCTTCATCACCATCAGCGTGCCCAGCAGGCACACCGGCACCACGATCGAGGGGATTAGCGTGTAGCGGATGTTCTGCAGGAACAGGAACATCACCAGGAATACCAGCACCATGGCTTCGATCAGGGTATGGATGACTTTCTCGATGGCCACGTCGACGAACCGCGAGGTGTCGTAAGGCACCGAGTACTCGACGCCTTCAGGGAAGAACGCGGACAGTTCGGCCAGGCGCGCCTTGACCAGCTCGGCGGTTTTCAGGGCGTTGGCGCCCGGCGCCAGCTGCACCGCGCCGGCCACTGCCGGCTTGCCGTCCAGGCGCGAACCGAAGTTGTAGCTTTCCATGCCGACTTCCAGGCGCGCCACGTCGGCCAGGCGCACCAGCGAGCCGTCTGGGTTGGCGCGCAGAACCACCTGGCCGAACGCCTCAGGGTTGTCCAAGGTGCCTTGCACGGCCAGGGTCGCGGTCAGTTCCTGCTCGCTGGCGCCTGGCGCGCTGCCGAAGCTGCCGGCCGGCACTTGCACGTTCTGGCCACGGATGGCGTTGCCGACATCGTCGATGCTCAGGCCGTAGCCCACCAGCTTCTGTGGGTCGACCCACACGCGCATGGCCGCTTCCGAGGAGAAGAACTGCAGCTTGCCCACGCCCGGCACCCGGCGCAGTTCGTTATTGATATTGCGTGCGGCGTAATCGCCCAGGGCGGTGGTGTCGGCCTTTTCGAAGCCTTGCTGGTAGTTGAGCGCATAGATCAGCAAAAAGCCCGCGCTGCTCTGCTCCACCTGCAGCCCTTGGGCCAGCACGGCCTGGGGCATACGGGCCTCGGCCTTCTTCAGGCGGTTCTGCACATCGACCTGGGCCAGCTCGGGGTTGGTCCCGGGCTCGAAGGTCACCACCACCTCGGCCACGCCGTTGGAGTTGTTGGTGGACTCGAAGTACAACAGGTTCTTGGCACCGTTGAGGGACTCTTCGATGACGCTGGTCACCGACTCCACCAGCACCTTGGCCGATGCGCCCGGATAGGTGGCGGTGACCGTGATCTGCGGCGGGGCGACGTTGGGGTACTGGGCCACCGGCAGCAGCGGGATCACCAGCAGCCCGGCCAGGGAGATGAACAGCGCCACGACCCAGGCGAAGTTCGGCCGATTGATGAAGAACTTGGACATTTCGCTACCCTCGCCTCAATGCGCTGCGGCTTGCTGTGCCTGGGCCGGGCTGACCGGCATGCCAGGGGCCAGGCCTGCCGGGCTGCCGACGATCACCTGGTCGCCTTCGCGCAACCCTTCGGTGATCTGCCAACGTGCGCCCTGCATCACCCCGGTACGCACGGCGCGGGCCTCGGCCAGGTTGCCGGTGCCCACCACCATCACCCGTGCTTCGCCGTCGCTGCCGCGCTGCACGGCGCGTTGCGGCACCAGGATGGCCTGCCGATCGGTGCCCTGCGGGGTGCGCACCCGCACGTACATGCCTGGCAGGAGCGTCCCGTCGGCGTTATCGAAGCACCCGCGCAGGGTGACCTGGCCGGTGCCCCGGTCGACCTCGACGTCGGTGAACATCAGGGTGCCCTGGCGCTGGTAGTCGGTGCCTTCGACCTGGGCCATAAGCGCCGTGTCGTCGCCACCGGCCAGCGCGCCATCCTGCAGTGCCTGGCGCAGGCGCAGGGCGTCGGCGGCGGACTGGGTGAAGTCGACGTAGATCGGGTCGAGCTGCTGGATCCGCGCCATCAGCGTGGCGTCGCCCTGCCCCACCAGCGCACCTTCGGTGACCAGGGCGCGACCGATACGGCCGGAGATCGGCGCCGTGACCGTGGCATAGCCGAGGTTCAGCCGCGCCGTCTGGACATCTGCCTGGGCTGAACGCACCGCGGCTTGGGCGCTGCGCAACGTGGCGTTGGCGCTGTCGAAGTCCTGGCGGCTGACGGCTTCGATCTTCACCAGCGGCTCATAGCGCTTGACCCGTGCCTGGGCTTCCTGCTGCACCGCCTGGGCCCGCGCCAGATCGCCATTGGCGCGAGCCAGGGCAGCCTGGAACGGCGCCGGGTCAATCTGGAACAGCACATCGCCGGCCTTGACGTCGGCACCCTCTTCGAAACGTTTGTGCAGCACGATACCGGCCACCCGGGCCCGCACTTGCGCCACCCGCATCGGTTCGACCCGGCCCGGCAGGGTCGAAGCCAGGCTCAGCGGCTCGCTGGCCACTGTCACCAGTTCCACCGGGAATGCTGCAGGCGCAGCGGCCTGCGGTTCACCCGCCGAGTCACACCCGGCCAGCGCCACGGCCACCGCCAGCCAACTGGCCACCCCAATTGCACGCAAGTTGCTCATCACATCACCCGAGCTTTTGATTGAAAACGGCGCGAATGGTACTCAGGCATGCCTAATGAGTCAATTTAGTCTCATTTGATATTCTTGTGAGCAATTGTAAGCACCTGCCCGGTCGTCGGCTTGCCGCATACCCCACCCAGGCCAGGCGTCAAATGATTACCAAGCCCTGCGGAGAACGCCCATGCCCCTGCACCCCGTGGCCACCCTCGCCCAACTCGATCAACAGCGCCCCCTGCGCGTTCAGGCCGGGGCCGAAGAGGTGATCCTGGTTCGCCATGGCGACCAGGTGCGCGCCTACCAGGGCAACTGCCCCCATGAAGGCGCGCCGCTCGATGAAGGCGTGGTATGCGGCGGCCTGCTGGTTTGCCCCTGGCACAAGGCTGCATTCGCCGTGGATGAGGGCGCGGTGTGCGAACCGCCTGCGCTGACGGGCCTGCGCCGCTACCCCGTGCAGATCAAGGGCGACCAGGTCTGGGTCGATGATCAAGCCCTGCCCCTGGCGGCAGCGCCCCGCCACAGTGATGCACGGGTGTTCGTGGTGGTCGGTGCCGGCGCTGCCGGTTCAGCGGCCGTGGCCACTCTGCTCGACCATGGTTTCGGCGGGCGCCTGGTCTGGGTCGATCAGGAACAGCCCAGCGCCTACGATCGCACCGCCCTGAGCAAATTCGTCATCGCCGGGCAGATGCCGCCGGACGAGGTGCCGACGCTGCTGGAGCCCGACGTGCTGCGCCAGAAGCCGTTGCAGCGCCTGCACGCCAAGGTGCGCAGCCTGAACGTGGCCAGCCGTGAAATCGTCCTCGCCGATGGCCAGCGCCTGAAGTACGACGCGGCCCTGCTGGCCACCGGCGGCAAGCCCAAGCGCCCCGAACTGCCCGGCGTGCAATTGCCTGGCATCTGCGTGCTGCGCTCGCGCGAGGACGCCGCGCGCCTGCTCGACCTGGCCGAACCCGGCCAGCCGGTGGTGATCGTCGGCGATGGCTTCATCGGCCTGGAAGCGGCTTCGGCACTGCGCAAGTACGGCCTGCAGGTGCATGTGGTGACCCGCCATGCGGTACCGCTGGCGAAACAGCTGGGCGAGCGCATCGGCCTCAGCCTGCGCGAGCTGCACGAGCGCAAGGGAGTGGTGTTCCATGGCCCCACCGAAGTGGCCGCCTTCGAAGGCGGTGAGCGGGTCGAGGCAGTGGTCCTCGCCAACGGCGAGCGCCTGGCCACACCACTGGTGCTGCTGGGTACGGGCGTCACGCCGGCTACCGGGTGCCTCCAGGGGCTACAACTGGGCGAAGACCGCTCGGTGCAGGTCGACGCCCATCTGCAGGCCGCCGAAGGCCTGTGGGCGGCCGGCGATATCGCCACCTTCCCCCTCGCCGGGCGCCCGGTGCGCATCGAGCACTGGCGCCTGGCCCAGCAACAGGGGGTGATCGCGGCCGCCAACATGCTCGGCGAGCGGCGCCGCTACGATGATGTGCCGTTCTTCTGGACCTACCAGCATGGGCGCACCCTCGAGGTGCTCGGGCATGGCCGCCAGTGGAACCGCATCGAGTATGTCGGTGAGCCCGAGCACGGCGATTTCATCGCCCTGCAATGCATCGACGACCAGCTCGAAGCGGTGATCGCCAAGGGCTATGCGCGGGCCATGGCGGTGCTGTCGCAACGGATGAAACGGCCGTTGTCCAGCCGCGAGGCGCGGGAGCTGATAGATGCCTGGCCAGACTGACTCAGTCCAGCGCGCCGTGCAGCACCTCATAGATAAGGCCAGTGGCAGCCGCCACCAGGATCAGGTCGGTCCCCGCCTGGAGCCAGTCATAGCCATCGTAATGGGGTAGTTGGCCCAGCAGCCTGCCGTCGAGTTTCTTGGCTATGCCCGGGGGCAGCGGCTTGCCGCGGGCGAGGTTTTTCTGGATGCCTGGCGGCAAAGGCGCCGCAGGTGCCCAGTAGTCATGGTAGCGGTCAAGGGTGATCCGCACCCCGCCGATATCCACTTGAGGCCCGCCGTGGTAGGCATTGCCAGCTTTGTCGGGTTTGCCCTTGCCGGGTTTATCGTGCTGCTGGCCATGGGCGTTGCCTTTGCCCTGGCCATTGCCGGGGTCCGCCAGCAGCAGCGGCGAAGTGCCGAGCATGGCGAGGCTGGTGACGATGGCGATGATCCGCTGCGACTTCATGGGCCTGCTCCCTGGTAATCGATTGGCGCACGGTCAAGCATCGACCAACCCGCGCACCAGGGCAAGGCTGGCACCTGCACCTTTCAAAGTGCCCGGGTTCTGTGTAAAAACACCTGACCCTCATCGCACGCAAAGGATTCCCGGCAATGATCTACCGCCCCCTCGGCCACAGTGGCCTGCAAGTCTCGGCCCTCACTCTCGGCAGCATGATGTTCGGTGAACAGACCAGCACCGAAGACGCCCTGCGCATCATCGACAAGGCCTGGGACCAGGGCATCAACTTCGTCGACACCGCCGATGTGTACAACGGCGGGCGTTCCGAGGAGATCGTCGGCGAGGCGGTGGCGCGCAACCGCCAGGAGTGGATCGTCGCCTCCAAGGCCGGCTACGGCCCGGTGGATGGCCTGCCCAACCGCAGCGGGCTGTCGCGCAAGCACCTGTTCAACGCCATCGAAGCCACGCTCACGCGCATGGGCACCGACTACCTGGACATCTACTACCTGCACCGCGAAGACCACAGCGTGCCACTGATCGATACCGTGCGGGCGATCGGCGACCTGCTGGCGCAAGGCAAGATCCGCTACTGGGGCGTGTCCAACTTCCGCGGCTGGCGCATCGCCGAGATCTGCAACGTCGCCGACCAGCTCGGCGTGGCCAAGCCGGTGGTCAGCCAGCCGCTGTACAACATCGTCAACCGCCAGGCCGAGCCTGAGCAACTGACCGCAGCGGCCTACCATGGCCTGGGCGTGGTGCCATTCAGCCCGCTGGCCCGTGGCGTGCTCAGCGGCAAGTATGCCCCAGGCTCCGTGCCGGACGCCGGCAGCCGCGCCGGGCGCCAGGACAAGCGGATCATGGAAGTGGAATGGCGCCAGGAGTCGCTGAGCATCGCCCAGAAGATCCACGCCTACACCGAGGCCAAGGGCGTGGGCATCGTCGAGTTCGCGATTGCCTGGGTGCTGAACAACCGCCTGGTCAGCTCGGCCATCGTCGGCCCGCGCACCGAGGCGCAGTGGGACACCTACGCCGGTGCCCTGGAGGTGAAGGTAACCGCCGAGGACGAAGCTTTCATCGATTCGCTGGTAACCCCGGGCCATGCCTCCACGCCCGGCTTCAACGATGTGGCGCACTTTGTCAGCGGGCGCCTGCCGCGCGCTTGAGTGCTGCCTGAGTGGTGCGGCTCAGCGCCGCGCCACCTGCCACAACCGTGCAACGTCCCCTGCCCGTGCCTTGAGCAGATTGCCCGCGTCGGCACAGGCCTGCTCCAGGCTCATCGGCCCGCTGGCCAGGGCAAATGCGGCGTCGATGCCGTGCGCATACAGCTGCTCATAGCCCGCGCCCAAGGTACCAGCCAGCACCACAACGGGCACGCCATGGCGTTTAGCGACCCGTGCGACACCCATGGGCGTCTTGCCACGCAGGGTCTGCGCATCGAATCGCCCCTCACCAGTGATCACCAGGTCGGCGCTCTGCACCAACGTATCCAGCTGTGCCAGCTCAGCCACCACCTCGACCCCAGGGCGGAACTGCGCGCCCATGAAGGCCTTGGCCGCGAAGCCCATGCCTCCGGCCGCGCCGCTGCCCGGCTGGTCACGTACATCCTTGCCCAGCAACTGCGCGCAATGGTCGGCGAAATGGCCCAGTGCCTGGTCCAGCGCCTGCACCTGCTCGGGGCTGGCGCCCTTCTGCGGGCCGAAAATCGCCGAAGCGCCATTGACGCCGCACAGCGGGTTGTCGACATCGGCGGCCACCTCCACCTGCACGTGCGCCAGGCGCGGGTCGAGGCCGCTGGCGTCGATGCGGGCCAGTTGCGCCAGGGCCAGGCCGCCTTCGGCCAGCGCTTGGCCTTGTGCATCCAGCAGGCGCAGGCCAAGGGCGCGCAGCATGCCACTGCCGCCGTCGTTGGTGGCGCTGCCGCCGATGGCCAGGACAATGCGCCGGGCGCCGGCCGCCAAGGCAGCGGCGACCAGCTCGCCGGTACCCCAGGTGCTGCTGCGGCAGGCATCGCGCTGGGCGCTGGGGATCAGCTGGATGCCGCTGGCCTGGGCCATCTCGATCACCGCAGTGCGGTTTTCAGGCAGCCAGCCCCAGGCAGCTTCCACGCTCGCACCCAGTGGCCCACGCACCTGCTGGCGGCGCTGTTCGCCCTGGCTGGCGGCGACGATGGCCTCCATGGTGCCTTCGCCGCCATCCGCCATTGGGCACTCGACCAGGGTGGCCTGCGGCCACACGGCGGCCAGGCCGCTGGCGATGGCGCGGGCGACACCGGCAGCGTCGAGGCTGTCCTTGAACGAATCGGGGGCGATGACGACTTTCATGGGGCTACTCCTGTGCTGATGCCTCGCATGCTGACAGTTGTCTGGCAGGGCGGCCTCTGTCGGATGCACAAAAGCGGGAGTGGGTTGTTTGGGCGGATGCCTTCCCAGGCAATGCTGGGGCTGCTTCGCAGCCCTTTCGCGTCACAAGGCCGCTCCTACAAGTTACCGCGATGTCCTGTAGGAGCGGCCTTGTGTCGCGAAAGGGCCGCACAGCGGCCCCGGCATTGTTGAATTGAACGTCAGAACAACTGCCAGGTGTACACCAGGATCAACCGGTTCTCATCGATATCACTGCGATAATTGGACCGCGCCATGGCATTGCGCACCCTAATCCCCAACCCCTTGAGCACCCCGCTCTGCACCGCATACCCCAGGTCGATGTCCCGCTCGCGGTCGCGCCCTTCGAACCCCTTGCCGGTGTCGACGTTGTCGCCGGTGATATAGCGCACCGTGGCCGTTAACCCTGGGACCCCCATGGCCGCGAAGTTATAGTCGTAGCGCAGCTGATACGAGCGCTCGTCGGTATAGGCGAACTCATAGGTCGGCACTTCGTTGCCCAGCGGGCTGATGTTGGCGAACACCCGCGGGAACGGGCTGTCGCCGTACATGGCCTGGTAACCGGCGCCGAAGCTATGCCCCCCACGCTTGGCGGTGAACATCGAGAAGAATGCCTGGTTGTCGATATCCCCCAGCAGCGCATCGCCATCCTCGCGGGCAGTGAAGTAGCCCAGGTTGGCACTGAGCACCCAGTCACCCACCGGTTTGCTGTGCTTGAAGCCGACGAAACTCTGCTGGTAGATATCTTCCAACTGCCCGTGCCACAGGCTCAGGCTGCTCAGGTTGGCATTGAACGCGTAGTCGCCGCCGACATAATTGAACGCATCGCTCTCGGCCTGGCGCATGGGCACATGGCCAAGCATGGCGTTGAGCTTGCCGTCGCCGGCTTCATTGCGCAGGTGGGTGGAGCTGAGGTGGCCGGCCTGCACGGTCAACCCGTCGATTTCACTGGAGCTCAGGCTCACGCCCTGGTAGGTCGGCGGCAGCAGGCGGATATCGCTGAAGGTCAGCACCGGCAGGTTGGGCTGCAGCTCGCCTGCACGCAGTTCGGTCTTGGACAGCCGCGCCTTGAACGTCGGGGCGATGCGGCTGTATTCACTGGCGGCGCGACCATCGCCGTGTACCGGCAACAGGCCGGTGTTGACCCGGTCCGGGCTGCTGTCCAGACGGATGCCGAGCAGGCCCAGGGCATCCACGCCAAAACCGACGGGGCCCGGCGTATAGCCGGACTTGAAATCGAGGATGAAGCCTTGGGCCCACTCCTCGGCCTTGGACTGCGGGTTGGCGCCGACGATGTCCGAGTAATCACGGCTGAAGTAATAGTTGCGGGCGCTGAGGCTGGCCCTGGCGTCCTCGAAAAAGCCGCCGTCGGCAGCCCACAGTGGTTGGCTGAGCAGGCTCAGGCCGATGGCGACGCAAGGGGTGTGGTTCATTCCGAAGCTCTCTGATCTTGTTGTTATGTGATAAAGCGCAGAACCAGAACGTGATGGGTGGCTCAGGACTCCTGTTCAGAAGTGGCGGCGCGCAGCCGTGGCCGGCGCAGGCTGACCAACGCGTGGGCGAGCAGGCCGAACAGCAGCCCCCAGAACGCCGCCGACAGCCCAAGGAAAGTCACGCCCGAAGCGCTGACCAGGAAGGTGAACAACCCGGCATCGCGCTCGCCGGGCTCGGCCAGGCTGCGCGCCAGGGCCTCGCTGATCGCGCCGTACAGGGCCAGGCCTGCAAGCACGGCGATCAACGCGGCGGGAAACGCAGCGAACAGCGACATCAAGGTGGCCCCGGCAATACCCAGCAGCAGGTACAGCGCACTGCCCGCCACTGCCGCCACATAGCGTCTGCGCGGGTCTTCGTGGGCCTCGCGGCCGGTGCACAGGCTGGCGGTGACCGCCGCCAGGTTCAGCCCGTGGCAACCGAACGGCGCCAACAGCAGGCCGCCCAGGGCACTGGCACTGATCAGTGGGCTGGCCTCTGTGCGGTAGCCGGCATTGCGCAGCACCGCCATGCCGGGCATGAACTGCCCGGTCAGCGCCACCAGTACCAGCGGCAACGCCAGGCTGAAGGTCGCGGCCAGGCTGAATTGCGGCGTGGTCCATTGCGGCGTGGCCAGGGCCAGCACCAGTTCGCTGCCGCGAAATTCGCCGCTGGCCACGGTCACCAGGGCGCCCACGGTCAAGACCGCCGCCACCGCATAGCGCGGCTGCACCCGGCGCATCAGCACGTAGCTGACGAACATCGCCAGCAGCAATACCGGCTGCACCGGCAAGGCGCGGAACACCTCGATGCCGAAGCTGAACAGGATCCCGGCCTGCATGCCGGCGGCGATGGAACCGGGCAGCCGGGCGATCAGGCGGTCGAAGGCGCCACTGATGCCGATCAGCAGCAGCAACGTATTGGCCACCAGGTAGGCGCCGATCGCCTGCTCCAGGCCAATGTGCGGCAAGGCGGTGACCAGCAGCGCCGAGCCCGGTATCGACCAGGCGATCACCACCGGCACCCGGTAGCGCAGGCTCAGCAGCCCCCCCAGCACAGCGCTGCCCATGGACACCGCCCACACCCACGAGGACAACTGGCCGTGGGACAGGCCAGCGGCTTCGGCGGCGTGGAAAATGATCACCAGCGGGCCGGCATAGGAAATCAGCGTGGCGATGCAGCCGGCCACGACGGCGGACAGGGAGCAATCCTTGAACAGGGTTTTCATGGGATTTCTCGCAACAGCGGGTTGGGCCGGACTCGGTGCCTGGCTCTTGTCATGTGTTGCCTGGATTGCGAGGGCTGCGCCCTCGGTTCGCGACACAAGGCCGCTCCTACAGGTAATGCGCGGCCCCTGTAGGAGCGGCCTTGTGTCGCGATGGGCTGCAAAGCAGCCCCGACAATCTCAGCCCTCTTGCAACGCTCGCGGCCGTCCGCTGCGCTGTTCGGCATCGCTGTCATGCGCCTGTTGCAGCTGGAAGTCGAAGCGCAACTCGGCATGCCGCCCCTCGGCACCGTCGTGGAACACCACCTCCCCCACCAACCCCTCCCGGGTGGCATAGGCGAAGTCGTCCCACAGGTACTTGTCGCCGGCCAGGTTGATCTGCGTGGTCAGGTGCCGATGGCCCGGCGCCGAGATGAAGAAGTGGATGTGCGCCGGGCGCTGGCCGTGGCGGCCGAGCAGGTCCAGGCACTCCTGGGTCGGCCCCTGGGGGTCGCAGCCATAGCCGGACGGCACGATGGAGCGCGCGCGGTAGCGGCCCTCGGCGTCGGTGACGATGCGTCGGCGCAGGTTGTACTCGGACTGGCTCTGGTCGAAGAACGAATAGGTGCCGCGGGTGTTGGCGTGCCACAGGTCCACCGTGGCCCCGGCCAGCGGCTGGCCATCGGGGCCGCGCACCTGGCCTTCGAGGTACATCACCGTGGCCTCGCCCTCCTCGCTGCCATCGTCCATGCGCACTACGGCCTGGGCCAGCGGTGCACCGGCCACGTACAGCGGGCCTTCGATGGTGCGCGGGGTGCCGCCGGTCAGGCCGACCTCGGCATCCTTGGCGTCCTGCAGCAGGTCGAGGAAATGCTCGATGCCAAGCCCGGCCACCAGCAGCCCGGCTTCGCCGCGACCGCCCAGGCGGTTGAGGTAGTCGACGGCGAGCCAGAACTCGTCCTCGCTGACCTCCAGGTCCTCGATCAGCCGCGCGGTGTCCTGCAACACGCGCTGGACGATGCGCTTGAGGCGCGGGCTGCCCTCGTCGTTGCCAAAGCCTGCGGCTTGTTCGAAGAATTTCTGCACATCAGGGGTGTGGGCGATCTTCACGGTCATGATCAGGTACCTCGTTGTTCTTGTCGTTGGGGGTTTCAGCGGTCGTCGCTGTGGACCGACGAGGGGTGGCGGCACAGGCCGGCGACCTCGATGTCCATATAGGGGAACAGCGGCAGCTGCATCAGGGTGTCGTGCAGCGCCTCGACGCTGGGCACGTCGAACACGCTGTAGTTGGCGTAGTGCCCGGCGATGCGCCACAGGTGGCGCCAGGTGCCGTCGCGCTGCAGGCGCTGGGCCAGCTGCTTTTCGTCGGCCTTGAGTTGCGCGGCCTTGGCCGGGTCCATGTCGACCGGCAGTTTTACGGTCATCTTTACGTGGAACAGCATGGTGTTCTCCTTACGTCAGTCGTTGCTTCTGTGGGAGCGGGCTTGCCCCGCGAACACGGGCGAGGCCCGTGCCATCCACCGCGGTGCCTGCTTCGCGGGGCAAGCCCGCTCCCACAGGGATTGGGTGTTACTTCAGCTACGGCGGGCGAAGCGTGCGAGCTGCGCCTCGTCCAGGGTCAGGCCCAGGCCTGGGGTGCCTGGCACGTGCAACTGGAAGTCGCGGTACACCGGCGGCTGGTTGACGATCTCTTCGGTCAGCAGCAGCGGCCCGAACAACTCGGTACCCCAGGTCAGCTGGCGAATGGTCAGGAAGGCATGGGCCGAGGCCAGGGTGCCCACGCTGCCTTCGAGCATGGTCCCGCCGTACAGGGCGATACCGGCCGCTTCGGCGATCTGCGCGGTGCGCAGCACGGCGCGCGGGCCACCGTTCTTGGCGATTTTCAGGGCGAAGATGCTCGCCGCGCCGTCGGCGGCCAGGCTGAAGGCGTCCTCGACGCTTTCGATGGACTCGTCGGCCATGATCGGCGCCGGGCTGCGCTGGTTCAGGCGGATCTGCCCGCCACGGTTGATGCGCGAGATCGGCTGTTCGATCAGGTCGATGCCGTTGTCGCCCAGCACCTGGCAGGCGCGGATGGCCTGGGACTCGTCCCAGTACTGGTTGACGTCGACACGCACGCTGGCGCGCTCGCCCAGTTCGCGCTTGATCGCCACCACGTGCTTGAGGTCCTGGGCCACCGGGTTGGCGCCGATCTTCAGCTTGAACACCCGGTGCCGGCGAATTTCCAGCATGTGCTCGGCCTCGGCGATATCGCGGGCGGTGTCGCCGCTGGCCAGGGTCCAGGCCACTTCCAGGCTGTCGCGCACGCGGCCACCGAGCAGCTCGCTGACCGGCAGGCCCAGGCGCTTGCCCTGGGCGTCGAGCAAGGCGCTCTCGATACCGGACTTGGCGAAGGTGTTGCCCTTGGCCAGCTTGTCCAGCTTGAGCATGGCCGCGTTGATGTTGTCGGCGGCCATGCCGACCAGCGCCGGCGCCAGGTAGGCGTCGATATTGGCCTTGATGCCTTCCGGGCTTTCGTAGCCGTAGGCCAGGCCACCGATGGTGGTGGCTTCGCCGATGCCTTCCACACCGTCGCTGCAGCGCAGGCGCAGGATCACCAGGGTCTGCTGCTGCATGGTGTGCATGGCCAGCTTGTGCGGGCGGATGGTCGGCAGGTCGACGATGATCGCCTCCAGCCGGTCGATGGTCGGGCTTGTCATGCCAAGGCTCCAGTTCAGTCAGTAAAGGGTCAGGCCGTCGCCGCCAGGGCCTGGCGCCGGCCACTGGCCAGGTGCACGGCCATGGCCAGGGCGGCGATCGCGCCGGGGATGGCGAAGGCGATGAAATTGAGTTGCAGCGGCAGGTTGATGCCCATCAGCGCGCCACCGAGCAGCGGGCCGACGATGGCGCCGTTGCGGCCGATTCCGGAGGCCCAGCCCAGGCCGGTGGAACGCACCGACAGGCCGTACAACTGGGCGGCGCCGGCGTACAGCAGGATCTGCGTGCCGATGGTGGTGGCGCCGGCGATGAAGATCAGCAGGTACAGCACCGGCATCGGGCTGTTGACCCCCAGCAGGCTGATCGACAGCGCGGCGGCGATGAAGAACGCCACCTTGACCTTGACCAGGTTGTAGCGGTCGCCCAGCCAGCCGCCGAGGATCGCCCCGGCCATGCCGCCGAAGTTCAGCACCAGCAGGAACGACAGGCTCGAACCCAGGCTGTAGCCGGCGTTGGCCATGAGTTTCGGCAGCCATGAGCTCAGTGCGTAGACCATCAGCAGGCAGCAGAAGAACGCCAGCCACAGGGCCAGGGTGCGGATGGCCAGGCCGTTCTGGAACAGTTTGAGAACTGAGGTGAGCGTGCTGGCCTTATCGCGGGGCAAGCCCGCTCCCACGCTGAGAGTGTCTTGGAGGGTGACGTCGCAATTCGGATCAACGCGCTTGAGCAACGTGCGGGCTTCGTCCATGCGGCCCTGGCGCACCAGGAAGCCGATGGACTCGGGCAGGTAGTAGAGGATCACCGGCAGCAACAGCAGCGGCACGGCGGCGGCAAAGAACATCGACTCCCAACCGAAACGCGGCAACAGGAAAATGCCGACCCCGGCCGAGAGCATGCCACCCAGCGAATAGCCACTGAACATGATCGCCACCAGGGTGCTGCGCAGGCGCTTGGGGGCGTATTCGTTCATCAGCGCCACGGCGTTGGGCATCAGCCCGCCGCACCCTAGCCCGGCAAAGAAGCGGTACAGGCCGAACTCGCTGGGGCTGCTGGCAAAGCCGTTGAGGATGGTGGCCCCGGAGAACAGCGCGAAGCAGATGGCGATGCCCTTCTTGCGCCCGATGCGGTCGGCCAGGCTGCCGAACAGCAGAGCGCCGAACATCATGCCGAACAGCGCGTAGCTGCCCAGGGCGCCGGCCTGCAGCGGGGTCAGGCCCCATTCTTTCATGATGGTCGGCAGGACCACGCCGTAGATGAACAGGTCGTAGCCGTCGAAGATCAGCAGCAGGCCGCACCAGGCCATGACCATCCAGTGGAAGGGGCTGAAGCGGGCGTTGTCGATGATCGGGTGCACGTCGAGTGTTCGCATGGCATCTGTCTCTTTTGTTTTTGTTGTGTGAAGAGAAAACCTTGCCGGGGCGGCCGTCAGCCGAGGTCGCCACCGCCCACCGGCAGGGTTACGCCGGTGATGTACGAGGCCTCGTCAGAGGCCAGGAAGAGGATCGCGCCGACCTGTTCGTCGAGGCTGCCGTAGCGCTTCATCAAGCTGCTGGATACGGTCTGGTCGACGATCTGCTGGTACCAGCCTTTCTCCTGCGTGCTCTGCTCGGCCTGGTTGCGCGGGATGCGCCGGGGCGGTGCCTCGGTGCCGCCGGGGGCGGTGGCATTGACGCGGATGCCGCGCTCGGCGGTTTCGAAGGCCAGGCACGCGGTGAGCGCGTTGACGCCGCCCTTGGCCGCGCCGTAGGGCACGCGGTTGACGCCACGGGTGGCGATGGACGAAACGTTGACGATGGCGCCGCTGCCGCGTTCGAGCATGTAGGGCAAGGCGGCGTGGCAGCACCACAGGGTGGGGAACAGCGAGCGACGCACTTCGGCCTCGATCTGCTGCACCTCGTAGTGTTCGAAGGGCTTGGCCCAGATGGTGCCGCCGACGTTGTTGATGAGGATGTCGAGGCGGCCGAAGGTTTCCACGGCGCGGGCCATTACCGTGGCGCAGTCGGCATGTTGCTCAAGGTCAGCGGTGAGGGTCAGCATGCCCTCGCCGGCCAGCTCGTGGACCAGCTCGGAGCGGTCCACCGCCACCACCTGCGCGCCTTCGGCCTTGAGCCGCCAGCACACGGCGCGGCCGATGCCCTGGGCGGCGCCGGTGACCAGGGCGATTTTGTTGTGGAATCGGTTGTTCATGTCGATCTCCTTGTGGGAGCTGGCTTGCCAGCGATGAGGCCGGAACAGCCAGCCAAAATTGCTGGGCGAGGGCTTCGCCCTCGATCGCTGGCAAGCCAGCTCCCACATCGGTTCTGCCTGCCATCGCAATAAAAAGAGGCCGCCCTCACCCGCACGATGCGGGCAGCCCCGTAAAAGCCTCAGGCTGCCGCGGCGAACTTCTCGTAGTAGAAGTTGGCCGGGGTAATGCCCTGTTCGCGGATGTACTGGCTGACCGCCTCGACCATCGGCGGCGGGCCGCACAGGTACACATCCACATCGCCTTCGTTGAGGTGGCGTGGCTCGATGTGCTGGGTCACGTAACCCTTCTGCGGGTACTGGCTGTCGGGGTTGGCCACGCAGGCGCTGTAGGTGAAGTTGGGGATGCGCGCGGCCAGGGCCTGCAGGCGGTCCAGCTCGACCAGGTCGAAGTCGTTGGTCACGCCGTAGATCAGGTGCAGTGGGTGCTCGCTGCCCTGCTCGGCGATCTTCTCCAGCATGGCGGTGAATGGCGCGAGGCCCGTGCCGCCGGCCAGCAGCAGCAAGGGGCGCTGGATCGGCCGCAGGTAGAAACTACCCAGCGGCCCGGCCAGGCTCATGCTGTCGCCAGCCTTGGCCAAACCGGTGAGGAAGCTGCTCATCAGCCCGCCCGGCACGTTGCGGATCAGGAAGCTGACTTCGCCGTCCTTGGGCAGCGAGCTGAACGAATAGGCGCGGCTCTGCTCGCTGCCCGGCACCTTGAGGTTGACGTACTGCCCCGGCAGGAACGCCAGGCGGTTCAGTGCCTCGCCCTTGATCGACAAGGCGATGGTGCTGGCCGACAGCTGGCGCACAGCGCTGATGGCCGCCTCGAAGCTGGCCTGCTCGGTCTTGCACAGCTGCGACGAGGCCGGGATGCGCACCACGCAGTCGCTTTCGGCGCGCATCTGGCAGGTGAGCACGTAACCCTGGG
This sequence comes from Pseudomonas sp. TWI923, assembly GCF_039673365.1. NCBI lineage: Bacteria > Pseudomonadati > Pseudomonadota > Gammaproteobacteria > Pseudomonadales > Pseudomonadaceae > Pseudomonas > Pseudomonas sp. TWI923. Next base: position 26,916 of record NZ_JBDJLM010000058.1, read on the forward strand.
CGATTTCTTCCGCGCTCAGGGCGTCCTCGATGAAGTTGTCGCCCAGGTCGTAACGGCCCGATTCGGCCTTGCATTTACAGGTGCCGCAGGCGCCGTCACGGCAATCCAGCGGAATGTTGATGCCCTGGCGGTAGGCGGCATCGGCCACGGTCTCATGGCCGTCGGCCTCGATGAAGCGGGTGACCCCGTCTTCGAAATTCAGTGCGATCTGGTAGCTCATGGTGCACCTCACGGGCGAGCCTGGCCGCAGCGCGCCGAGAGGCACACCGACAGGCTCGGCCTGGTGGATCAGATGTGGTAGATGTCGATGACCTGACGGACGTAATCGTTCTTCAGCACCACCTTCTTGTGCCTGATCAGCGGCTGCTCGCCGCGCAGGTCGAGGGTGTAGAAGCTGGTGCCGAAGTAGCTGTCGGTGGTCTTGTAGCGAAAGCTCAGGGTGTGCCAGTTGAAGCGCACCTGGCAGCTGCCCTCGCCCTGCTCGACGATCTCGATGTTGCTGATGTTGTGCGAGGTGCGGGTGTCCGGCACGGTGGCGCTGGAGCGCTCGGTCTTGATGCGGAATACCCGGTCCTCGAGGCCGCCACGGTTGCCGTACCAGATCAGCGAGATCTCGCTCTGCGGATCCTCGGTCAGGCTGTCGTCATCGTCCCAGGACGGCATCCAGAACGTCGCATCGCTGCTGTACAGCTCCAGCCATTGGTCCCACTGGGCATCGTCCAGGTAGCGCGCTTCGCGGTAGAGGAAGTCGCGCACAGTGTCATGCAGGCTCATTGCACGGCCTCCACGGGGATCAGTTGCTGTTCATCCTTCAACGCCTGGATCATGGTGTCCTGCCAGTACTTGTGCTGCAGCACGAACAAGCCTTCGTCCTCGGTGCGCACACCCGACAGCAGCGGTTTGAGTTCGATCTCCTTCGCCGCCTCGTCGGCACCTTCGACCCAGTGCTGCGCGCCGCGCGACATGTCGTTCCAGCCGGTGCCGCCGCCGTAGCCGGTCTGGCAGGAGCGGAACTCTTCCAGGTCATCCGGGGTGGCCATGCCACTGACGTTGAAGAAGTCCTCGTACTGGCGGATGCGCTTGGCCCGGGCATCGGCGCTCTCGCCCTTCGGCGCGATGCAGTAGATGGTGATCTCGGTCTTGTTCACCGAAATCGGCCGGGCGATGCGGATCTGCGAGCTGAACTGGTCCATCAGGTACACGTTCGGGTACAGGCACAGGTTGCGCGAATTCTCGATCATCCAGTCGGCGCGGGCCTGGCCGAAATCGGCGGCCAGCTGGTCGCGGCGCTCGTAGGCCGGGCGATCCTCGGGGTTGGCCCAGCGGGTCCACAGCAGCAGGTGGCCGTGGTCGAAGGAGTAGAAGCCGCCACCCTGCTTGGCCCAGGCGCCGGCGCTCATGGTCTTGATCTCGTCGCCCGCTTCGCGCTGCTTGCGCTGGTTCTGGGTGGCGGCGTAGTTCCAGTGCACGGAGCTGACGTGGTAGCCGTCGGCGCCGTTTTCGGCGGTGAGCTTCCAGTTGCCTTCGTAGATGTACGAGCTTGCGCCGCGCAGCACTTCCAGGCCCTCAGGGGACTGGTCGACGATCATGTCGATGATCTTCGCCGACTCGCCCAGGTGCTCGACCAAGGGCTTCACGTCGGCGTTCAGGCTGCCGAACAGAAAGCCGCGGTACGACTCGAAACGCGCCACTTTGGTCAGGTCGTGGGAGCCGTCGCAGTTGAAGCTGTCGGGGTAGCCGGCGTTGCTCGGGTCCTTGACCTTGAGCAGCTTGCCGCTGTTGTTGAAGGTCCAGCCGTGGAACGGGCAGGTGTAGCTGGACCGGTTGCCGCGCTTGTGCCGGCAGAGCATGGCGCCGCGGTGGCTGCAGGCATTGAGGAAGGCGTTGAGCACCCCGTCCTTGTTGCGCGCGATGAAGATCGGCTGGCGCCCCATGGTCAGGGTGAGGAAGTCGTTGTTTTCGGGGATCTGGCTTTCGTGGGCCAGGTAGATCCAGTTGCCCTCGAAGATGTGCTTCATCTCCAGGTCGAACAGGCGCGGGTCGGTGAACATTTCACGCTTGCAACGATAGACGCCCTTCTCCCGGTCATCTTCGAGCATGGCATTGAGGTAGTCGAATCCCAGGGACATGGCCAGGGCCTCCATTGTTATTGTTCAGGCCGGGTCAGGTTATGCCCTGGGTGGGGGCGCAGATATCCAGATCGTGCAAAATGCTATCCGTTTTGTGCAAAGCCTGTTGCGGGGTACCTTTTTTGTCGAGCCGCATCGGGCCAGTGAACTCACGCCCGCTTTTTGTAGGTTGTCTACGAATGCTCCGCGGTCGCCAGTCCTGCTTGCAACCGCAGAGTTCAACAATCGGAACCATACCGGGTGATGACGAAGTGGCTATTTGATGACGGTGAATGTCAAGGGTATGGAGGCTATCCCAGGGCGATGACCTATATAATAGATGTATCTGACAGTGAATGTCGCCGGAAACTGATAGTTATTGAACTGGTCAGATATGCACACCGCCGTATCCCCGGGAGCCTTGTCGGCCACCGTTTCTTTATGGAAGAGCATGGGAGGGCCGTTCGGAGTGATGACTTCTACCTTGTATCTGTAAGGCCGCACGATGTCTATGACTATGTCTATGTCTTTGCCTGTGTCTTCATCTTTGACTTTGACTTTCTCTTTGGGCTCGTCGAGGGTAATCACGACTTGACGCGTAGCGTTACTGCCACGCAGATCAACAACGTTATCCTTCGAGAGTGGACTCACTGTCGGAGCGGAGAGAATCTGATGGCGTTCACCGACATTCAGGCGAATTTCCCCACATTCTTTTTTGCCATAGTGGAAGGGTTTCAAATTGACATCCAAGTGGCCACCATCAAAATCCTTCAACTTCTCCCCTATTTTTTTATATTCATCTTTAAAAACAAATGTCATTGGCTCTGCCGGATTGATCACTTGACCGGATAGGCAAAGCCAATCTTTAAATTTTTTCCCTTCTTTCGTGCGAGCATGCAAGTTCACATACACTGTTTCGCCGGGTTGATGGCTTCGGTCCGGCGGGATGGTCACATGCAAACTGTCGATATCTGAAGCGATTTTCCATTCGATCGCGTTGCAGGCTGAGGTCAAGTCTTCTAATTGTTTTTTAGCTGTCCCCTGCAGCGCCGTCACGTTTTCTACTTCCTTTTGCTCCAACTCAGCTTTCTTCTGCAGCAACGTATCAAATGAGGGATGCTCAAATTGTGCCTCATGCACTATTGGCGCTTTCATTACCATGTCATAAGAAATGCTCTTATTAGCGACTTCGGAATAAGACGTTTCTACCCCATCGCGTTCAATGATATACATCGCCTGCAGCAGGCTACCAGACGGCGGATTGCGCAAATCCGGGCCCAGTCTGAAGGTCAGTTCCGCTGCCTCTGCTGTCACGGTCTGGGATCCAAGGGACCTGATGGTGGTTGCCACCATGTCGGTCGCCAATCCGTTGACCTTCAACATGACACTGACTTTGTCGCCCTCTTTCAGCTTTTCGCGCGGCACCGTAACCCATCCTTCGTTGACGTCATTCTCTGGGTCGACGAACTCAGGCGCCACCAGTAGGTCAAGGCCGAGCTTGACCTGCACCGTCACTACAGGTGACAAACCGCGAGAGACATTGCCCATTCCATTGATCGCAAAGTAAGACACCTTCAGCTCGTCATCTTGTGCAGCGATGAGCGTCAGCGCATCCACACCTATCTTGATCTCTGGGATGTACCATCCGCCCTCTGCCAACGCATCGATTCGCTGGAAACCCACGAACAGGCACACTTTGTCACCCGGAGAGGTATTGGCCCAAGCCGGGATGGTCACCTGCACATTACTGGTGGCCTGTTCGAGGCGGATGCCCCCCTCAGCAGGCAGACTGACGATCGGCGCGGCCAATGCGTGGGGCGTTATTCGCTTGCCATCTTCGACATAGGCTTTGAATACGTCATCACCCGGGTGCGAGAGCCAAGCTGATGCTCTGAGGGTAATCGATTGATGCTCCGTTGCCTCGCCAACGCGCTGCAAGTGCGACGCAAACAGACCGCCTTTGCTATCGAGGGACGACTCGCTGACCTCGAATTCGATGCATTGCCCGATCTCGTCTTCGGTCACCGTGTGATTCACAGGTAACCCATTGCACCTGACCCGAAGACGGTCCCCTGCACGCATGTTTTTGTAAGGCTGGACAATGGCCACCATCATGACGCCATTGACCATCGCCCACTGGTCATCGATGCCGAAGTCGACATCCTTGTAGGGAAAACGCGCGCCCTTGATGAAGGGGGGGCGCAGTTCACTGTTCTCCTGATTGGGGTAGCGCTCGTCGAGGTAAGCGTTGAATCTATCTAGGGTCGGCCTCAGCGCTGCAAGCTCTGTCCATTTCATGTTCGATCTCCTGGGGGGGTTGCCTCCATTCCAACAACGCGCTCGGCCATCGACAACTGACAAAATTGATAGTCTCAACCCAACGGTAGTCGGGGGCATCCATGGGCTCATCACCGCCATAGCGAAAACCCATTGAATCGCTAGGCAAAGGTGCAGTAAGCTCGGGCTCATTCACTGGAGAGCAACATGTCGAAACATTCCTGCAACCACGCCAACCACACCGGTCGCCCAGCGCACCGCGTGCTGGCCGTTGCCGGTCGTAACGCCGTTGCACCCTTTTATTTTGGTTATTGGTTTAGCTGACAGGCGCCGATAACCCACCCGGCGCCCACTCTCGAGGGGCCGCCGAACATGAGAATACTCAAACCCCCGGTCGGCTTCCCGACCGGGGGTTTTGCTTTTCCGGGCTTTCAAAAACATCGATTCATCTTGAGGACAGACTCATGAACTACGCCACTTACTACTACCCAAGCACCTATGCATGGCGATTTAGCCAATCCCGTTCGGGCCAGCCTGCCGCCTCCGTTCGGTCGATTTCCGGTGGCAATGCCGCACAACTACCCAATTTGACGACCAGTCGAACACCTCTATAGGGCCGACCGCGCGGGCCAGAACCCGCCGTCCGCCCAGGGAAAAAAGCCATGCACGCCTCGAACCTCGCCCTGCCCCTGACCCAACCGCAAGCGGCCAACGCCACTGTCAGCAAACGCTTGCCCAGCCCGCACCTGCTCAAGCAGCAGATGCCGCTGTCGACCGAACTCACCCAGCAAGTCCATGCCCATCGCCAGGCAATCCGCGCCATCCTCGAAGGTCGCGACGAACGCCTGCTGGTGATCGTCGGCCCATGCTCGATCCATGACCCGCGCGCGGCGCTGGAATACGCCGACCGCCTGGCGGCGCTCAACCATGAAGTCGGCGACAAGCTGCTGCTGGTGATGCGCGCCTACGTTGAAAAACCCCGCACCACGGTGGGCTGGAAAGGCCTGGCCTACGATCCGCACCTCGATGGCAGCGACGACATGCACGCCGGCATCGCCCTGTCCCGTGGCTTGATGCTGAGCATGATCGAGCGCGGCCTGCCGATCGCCACCGAGCTGCTGCAACCCATGGCCGCTGGCTACTTCGACGACCTGCTGGGCTGGGCGGCCATTGGCGCGCGCACCACCGAGTCGCAGATCCACCGTGAGATGGTCAGTGGCCTGGAGCTGCCGGTAGGCTTCAAGAACGGCACCGATGGCGGCATCGCCATTGCCTGCGACGCCATGCGCAGCGCCGCGCATCCGCACCGCCACTTCGGCATGGACGCCCAGGGCTACCCGGCGATCATCGAGAGCCTCGGCAACCCGGACACCCACCTGGTGCTGCGCGGTGGCCACAAGGGCCCGAACTACGATGCCCACAGCGTGGCCCAGGCGCGCCAGGGCCTGGCCAAGGCGGGCCTGGCGCCACGCATCATGGTCGATTGCAGCCATGCCAACAGCGGCAAGGACCCGATGCGTCAGCCCGCGGTATTCGAAGATGTGCTGCAGCAACGCCTGGCCGGCGACCGCTCGCTGGTCGGGGTGATGATCGAGGGCCATCTGTTCGACGGTTGCCAGGCATTGGGTGCCGGTGCCCTGAAGTACGGCGTATCGATCACCGACGGCTGCCTGGGCTGGAGCGCGACCGAGAGCATGCTGCGCGAAGCGGCCAAACGTTTGTAGGAAACAGTCGGCAAGCCTTGCGAGACAGGGCCTAGACAAGTGCGCTAGGCTTGCTCTCTTCCCCCCCCTAGGAGCAGTTCCCCATGGCCCGAGCCACCGCCCGCCACATCCTGGTTGCCTCTGAAGACAAGTGCAACGAACTCAAAGCACAGATCGAAGCCGGCGCCGACTTCGCCGAAATAGCCAAGGCCAACTCCACCTGCCCGTCGAGCCGCCAGGGCGGTGACCTGGGCTCGTTCGGCCCGGGCCAGATGGTCAAGGAATTCGACACCGTGGTGTTCAGCGCCCCGGTCAACACCGTGCAAGGCCCGGTGAAGACCCAGTTCGGCTACCACCTGCTGGAAGTGACCAGCCGCCTGGACTGAGGCGTTCTTGATCGCCCGCCCCTGCGCTGAACCTGTGGGAGCGGGGGTGTGCCCGCCTGAGGTCTGCGCCACACAAAACAGGGG
>NZ_JBDJLM010000059.1:0-32173 GCF_039673365.1 Pseudomonas sp. TWI923
GCTCCCACGAGGACATCAACATGGCGTGGGAGCGGGCTTGCCCCGCGATTGCCCAACGGATTGTACCGGCCCGGCAACCAATCGGCGCGAACAGGGTCTCACTTGCCGCGCGCGGTCGGGTAACCCTGACCGCGTTGCGCTATAGTTGCCCCCCTCACGTACACGCTGCCAAAGAGTTCCCCCTCAAAATGCTCAACAAAGGATTGTTGCTGGCCTGCGCGCTGGCCCTGCTCAGCGCCTGTGATTCCTCCACACCGGAGAAACCACCGGCGCCCGCCGAGAAACCCGCCGCTGCCATCGAGCAACCAGCGGCCAAGCGCGAAGACCCGGCCGTGCTCGCCAAGCGCTACGCCGGCCGCGAGCTCAACGTGCTGGATGTCTCGGAAGTGCAGCTCGACGGTGCCAGCACCCTGTCGGTCAGCCTGTCCGCGCCGCTGGACGCCAACCAGGACTTCGCCGCCAAGCTGCACCTGGTCGACACCGTCAAGGGCAAGGTCGACGGCGCCTGGGAACTCTCCGACAACCAGATGGAGTTGCGCCTGCGCCACCTGGAGCCGCAGCGCAAGATGGTGCTGACCATCGACAAGGGCCTGTTGGCGGTCAACGGCAATACGCTCGAGAGCGAATCGGTCAGCCGCTTCGAAACCCGCGACATGCAGCCCACCGTGGGCTTCGCCAGCCGTGGCTCGCTGTTGCCGACCCGTCTGGCCGAAGGCCTGCCGGTGATTGCCCTGAACGTGCCCAAGGTCGATGTCGAGTTCTTCCGGGTCAAACCCGAGATGCTCTCGACCTTCCTGGCCAACTGGGGCCGCAACAGCAGCCTGTACTACTACCAGTCCAAGGAAACCCTGGACATGGCCGAGCTGGTCTACGGCGGCCGCTTCGACCTCAACCCTGCGCGCAACACCCGCGAGACCGTGCTGCTGCCGATCGCCGGGATCAAGCCGTTGCAGGAGCCGGGGGTGTACCTGGCCGTGATGCGTGCCTCGGGCACCTACGACTATTCGCAGCCGGCGACCCTGTTCACCCTGAGTGACATTGGCGTTTCTGCCCACCGCTACCGCGACCGCCTGGACGTCTTCACCCAGGCCCTGGAAGGCGGCAAGGCACTCAAGGACGTGACCCTCGAACTGCACGACGACAAGGGCAAGCTGCTGGCGCAGGCCAAGACCGACGGCGACGGCCACGCGCAACTGCCGATCACCGCCAAGGCCGACACCCTGATCGCCACCCAGGGCGTGCACACCACCCTGCTGCGCCTGAACACCGCGGCCCTGGACCTGGCCGAATTCGACATCACCGGCCCCCAGGCCAACCCGCTGCAGTTCTTCATCTTCGGCCCGCGCGACCTGTATCGCCCAGGCGAAACGGTGTTGCTCAACGGCCTGTTGCGCGACCAGGACGGCAAGCCGGTCAAGGCTCAGCCGGTCAGCGTCGAAGTGCGTCGCCCGGATGAGCAGGTGAGCCGCAAGTTCGTCTGGGAGGCCGACCAGAACGGCCTGTTCCAGTACCAGCTGCAACTGGCCACGGAAGCACCGACCGGCCGCTGGCAACTGCTGCTGGACCTGGGCGGTGGCCGCAAACAGGTTTACGAATTCCTCGTCGAAGACTTCCTCCCCGAGCGCCTGGCGCTGGAGCTCAAGGGCAGCAGCAAAGCGCTGTCGCCCGAGCAGACCGCCACCATCCAGGTCAATGGCCGTTACCTCTACGGCGCCCCGGCGGCCGGCAACCGCCTCAGCGGCCAGGCCTACGTGCGCCCGCTGCGCGAAGCGGTGAAGGCGCTGCCGGGCTACCAGTTCGGCGCGGTCACCGAGACCGAGCTGAACCAGGACCTGGAGCTGGACGAAGTCACCCTCGACCAGGCCGGCAAGGCCCGTATCGATATCGAAAGCCGCTGGAGCGAAGCGCGTTCACCGCTGCAACTGACCGTGCAGGCCAGCCTGCAGGAGTCCGGTGGCCGGCCGATCACCCGCCGCCTGGAACAGCCGATCTGGCCCGCCGAGCGCCTGCCGGGCCTGCGTGGCTTGTTCGACGGTGAAGAGACCGACGGCGACGGCCCGGTGGAGTTCGAGTTCCTGGTCGCCGACCAGAACGGCAACAAGCTCGCCGCCAATGACCTCAAGGTGCGCCTGATCCGTGAGCGCCGCGACTACTACTGGAACTACTCCCAGAGCGACGGCTGGAGCTACAACTACAACGAAAAATTCCTCACCCAGAGCGAAGAGACCGTCAGCGTCAAGGCCGGCTCCACCGCCAAGCTGAACTTCCAGGTGGAGTGGGGCCCGTACCGCGTCGAGGTGGAAGACCCGCAGACCGGCCTGGTGTCGAGCGCGCGCTTCTGGGCGGGCTACCGCGCCCAGGACAACGCCGAAGGCGGCGCGGTGCGCCCCGACCAGGTGAAGATCGCCCTGGACGAGCCGGCCTTCAAGGAAGGTACCACCGCCAAGGTCACCGTCACCCCGCCGGCCGCAGGCTCCGGCTACCTGATGGTCGAGTCCGCCGATGGCCCGCTGTGGTGGCAGGAAATCGACGTGCCGGCCGAAGGCAAGACCTTCGAGGTCGAGCTGGACAAGAAGTGGGCACGCCATGACCTGTACATCAGCGCCCTGGTGATTCGCCCGGGCGAGCGCAAGGCCAATGCCACGCCCAAGCGCGCCGTAGGCGTGTTGCACCTGCCGCTGGACCGTGCCGAGCGCAAGCTCGCGGTAAGCCTGCAGGCACCGGAGAAGATGCGCCCGAAACAGCCGCTGACCGTGAAGTTCAAGGCCGTCAACGCCGACGGCAGCGTGCCCAAGCAGGTGCATGTGCTGTTGTCCGCGGTGGACGTGGGCATCCTCAACATCACCGACTTCAAGACCCCCGACCCGTTCGCCAGCCTGTTCGGCCGCAAGGCCTACGGCGCCGACCAGCTGGACATCTACGGCCAGTTGATTGAGGCCGGCCAGGGCCGCCTGGCCAGCCTGGCTTTCGGTGGCGACGCGGCCATGGCCAAGGGGGGCAAGCGCCCCAACACCACGGTCACCATCGTTGCCCAGCAGAGCCTGCCGGTGACCCTGGATGAGAAAGGCGAAGGCCAGGCCACGGTCGACATCCCCGACTTCAACGGCGAGCTGCGCCTGATGGCCCAGGCCTGGACCGAAGAGCACTTCGGCATGGCCGAAGGCAAGACGGTGGTGGCCGCGCCGCTGATTGCCGAGCTGTCGGCGCCGCGCTTCCTTGCCGGTGGCGACCGCACCAGCCTGGCGCTGGACCTGGCCAACCTGTCCGGCCGTGCCCAGCAACTTACCGTGCAGGTGATCGGCGAAGGCCAGTTGAACCTGCTGGGCGGGGCCCAGCAGAACGTCGCGCTCGGCGAAGGCCAGCGCACTACCTTGATGATCCCGGTGCAGGCCCAGGGCGGCCTCGGCCAGGGCAAGGTGCGGGTGCAGGTCAATGGCCTGCAACTGCCGGGCGAGCCGGCCAACACCTTCGAACGCGAGTGGGCACTGGGCATTCGCCCGGCCTACCCGGCGATGCTCAAGCACTACCGCGTGGCCCTCAAGGACCAGCCGTGGAGCCTGCCGAGCAGCGACCTGGCCGAGTTCGAGCCTGCGGGCCTGGAGGCCACGCTGGCCTTGTCGAGCCGCCCGCCGCTGAACCTGGCCGAGCAGATCCGCGCCCTGGAAGCCTACCCTTATGGCTGCCTGGAGCAGACCACCAGTGGCCTGTACCCCTCGCTGTACGCCGATGCCGACAGCCTCAAGCGCCTGGGCATCAAGGGCGAGCCGAGTGAGGTGCGCAAACGCAAGATCGAGATGGGCATCGAGCACCTGCTGGGCATGCAGCGCTACAACGGCAGCTTCGGCCTGTGGAGTTCGGACAGCGAGGAAGAGTACTGGCTGACCGCCTATGTCACCGACTTCCTGCTGCGCGCCCGCGAGCAAGGCTACGCGGTGCCGGCCGAAGTCCTGAAGAAGGCCAGCGAGCGCCTGCTGCGTTATGTGCAGGAGCGCAACCTGATCGAGGTCAACTACAGCCAGAACGCCGAACACACCCGTTTTGCCGTGCAGGCCTATGCCGCGCTGGTGCTGGCGCGCAGCCAACAGGCGCCGCTGGGTGCCTTGCGCAGCCTGTTCGACCGCCGCAGCGATGCCCGCTCGGGCCTGCCGCTGGTGCAACTGGCGGTGGCGCTGGACAAGATGGGTGACAAGCCGCGTTCGCAACAGGCATTGCAGGCGGGGCTGGCGGTCAGCCGCAGCCAGGGCTGGATGGCCGACTATGGCAGCGCGCTGCGTGACCAGGCGCTGATCCTTGCGCTGTTGCAGGAGAACAACCTGGCAGGTAACCAGGTCGACCAGCGCTTGTTCGCGCTGTCTGACGAGCTGGCGGCCAACCGCTGGCTGTCGACCCAGGAGCGCAATGCCCTGTTCCTCGCCGGCCGTGGCTTGCTGGGCAAGCCGGAGGGCAGCTGGAAGGCACGCCTGGACAGCGCCGGCGAGGTTCGTGAGTTCAGCAACAGTGATTCGGGCATGAAGCTCGAAGGCCCGCTGTTGGCCTCGCCACTGACGGTGCAGAACGAAGGCAGCGACACCCTGTACCAGCAGCTGACGCTGTCGGGCTACCCGCGCCAGGCCCCGGCCGCCAGCGGCAATGGCCTGGAAATCCGCCGCGAGTACCTGGGCATGAATGGCCAACCGCTGGATGTACGCAGCCTGCGCAGCGGCGACCTGGTGCTGGTGCACCTGGCGCTCAAGGCCCGGGACCACGTGCCGGATGCCCTGGTGGTCGACCTGCTGCCGGCGGGGCTGGAGCTTGAAAACCAGAACCTGGCGCAGAGCGCCGCCAGCCTGGACAACGCCAGCAGCGCGGTGAAGCAGTGGCGCGAGTCGATGCAGAACGCCAGCGTAGTGCACCAGGAGTACCGCGACGACCGCTACGTGGCGGCGCTCAAGCTCGACAGCTACGGCACCACCCACCTGCTGTACCTGGCGCGTGCGGTGACCCCGGGCAGCTACCGCATCCCGCCGCCGCAGGTGGAGTCGATGTACCGGCCGAACGTGCAGGCGGTTGGCGAAAGCCAGGGCGAGATGGTGGTGCGCGCCCGCTGAGGCAGCACAGGAAGTGACTCGTGGGAGCGGGCTTGCCCCGCGATAGCGTGATATCAGGCGACGATGCCGATCCTGCTTACGCTATCGCGGGGCAAGCCCGCTCCCACCTAGGCCCGCTCCCACAGGCGTATCGCTAGTGCACCACCCAACTCAACACCCACAACCCCAGCAACGCCCAGATGATCCCGAGAATGATCGATGCCCGCATGAACGCGCGCACCGCCGAGTACAACAGCATCAGCCCGACGATCAAGGCGAGGATGCTGACCAGCGAAGTGTCCATGCCCAGGGTGCGTGCCAGGCCATCGATGAAGTTGCCGCCGGCATTGGCCAGCAGGTTGAACAACCCGCTCAGGCCATCGACGATGAAACGGATCACCGACCCCAGTACCTGGCCCAGCCACTCGAAAAAACCTTCTACATGCATAGTTGCTTCCTGATGAACGAATCGGTGGTTCCAAGCCTTTGGCCATCACCCGGCCCGGTCGGTTCCCGATGCCAAGCTTAGCCCGGCCAAGCCTGATGAGAGCCCTGCGGCGCGGCGCCGTTGGCCTGTTACTGGCCATCGCCCTGTTGTGGTTGGCCGACCGCATCTGGCCGCTGCCGATGCCGGGCGACGACCTGGCGCGGGTGGTGCTGGCCGAAGATGGTACACCGCTGTGGCGTTTCGCCGATGCCGATGGCGTGTGGCGTTATCCGGTCAGCCCGGACGAGGTTTCGCCGCTTTATCTGGAGGCCTTGCTCGGCTACGAGGACCGTTGGTTCTATCAGCATCCGGGGGTCAACCCCATGGCCTTGGCCCGTGCCGCCTGGCTCAACCTGCGCGGCGGGCGCGTGGTGTCCGGCGGCAGCACCCTGTCGATGCAGGTGGCGCGCCTGCTCGACCCGCATGACCGTACCCTGCCGGGCAAGCTGCGCCAGCTGTGGCGCACGGCGCAGCTTGAGTGGCACCTGCCCAAGCGCGAAATCCTGCAGATCTACCTCAACCGCGCACCGTTCGGCGGCACCTTGCAGGGTGTGGCGGCCGCCAGTTGGGCTTACCTGGGCAAATCACCGAAACACCTGACGCCGGCCGAGGCCGCTTTGCTCGCGGTGCTGCCGCAGGCACCGAGCCGCTTGCGCCCCGACCGCCATCCGCAGCGCGCCCAGCGTGCCCGCGACAAGGTGCTGCAGCGCCTGGCCGAGTACCAGGTGTGGCCGGCACAGCGCATTGCCGAGGCGCGTGAGGAACCCTTGCTGCTGGCCCCGCGCCAGGAACCGGCACTGGCACCGCTGCTGGCCCGGCGCCTGAACACGCCGAACAGCCCGCCGTTGATCCGCACCACCCTCGACGCCAGCCTGCAGCGGCGCCTGGAAGACCTGCTGTTGGGCTGGCGTGCACGCCTGCCCGAGCGCACCTCGGCGGCGTTGCTGGTGGTGGAGACGCAAAGCATGGCGGTACGTGCCTATCTGGGCTCGATCGACATCGGCGACGAGCGTCGCTTCGGGCATGTCGACATGATCCATGCCCTGCGTTCACCCGGCTCGACCCTTAAACCCTTCCTCTATGCCATGGCCATGGACGATGGCCTGATCCACTCCGAGTCGCTGCTGCAGGATGTGCCGCGGCGCTATGGCGATTACCGCCCGGGCAACTTCTCCATGGGCTTCAGTGGCCCGGTGTCGGCCAGCTCGGCACTGGCGCTGTCGCTCAATCTGCCGGCGGTGCAGTTGCTCGAAGCCTACGGGCCGAAACGCTTCGCCGCGCAGATGCGCATGGGCGGCGTGCCCTTGGTATTGCCACCCTTGGCCGAGCCGAACCTGTCGTTGATCCTCGGTGGTGCCGGCAGCCGGCTGGAAGACCTGGTCGGCGGCTATGCCGCCTTCGCCCGTGAGGGGCGCAGCGCGAAGATCCGCCTGCAACCGCAGGACCCGCTGCTGGAGCAGCGCCTGCTGTCACCGGGTTCGGCATGGATCACCCGGCGTATTCTCAGCGGCCTGGCACGCCCCGACCGCGACCCCCAGGCCGAGCTGGTGCAGCGCCCGCAACTGGCCTGGAAGACCGGCACCAGCTATGGCTTTCGTGATGCCTGGTCAGTGGGCGTGGGCCCGCGTTACCTGATCGGTGTCTGGATCGGTCGCCCGGACGGCACCCCAGTACCGGGCCAGTTCGGCCTGGCCTCGGCGGCGCCGCTGATGCTGCAGGTGCACGACCTGCTGAGCAACCGTGATGCCCAGCGCGGCATCCGCCTGCCGGTGGAGGCCGTGCCGGACTCGGTGGGCGTTGCCGCGATCTGCTGGCCGCTGGGCCAGCCGATGAACCGCCAGGACCCCAACTGCCGCCGCCAGCGCTTCGCCTGGACCCTCGACAACACCACGCCACCCACCTTGCAGGCCGCCGATCAGCCGCTGGGCCTGGGCCTGCGCGACACGGTATGGGTCAACGACCAGGGGCTACGCGTCGACGCCGGTTGCCCGGGCGCCAGGGCCCGTGACATAGCCCTGTGGCCGGCGCCGCTGGAGCCGTGGCTGCCGCGAGTCGAACAGCGTGCGGCGCGGCTGCCGGCCGTGGACCCGAGCTGCCCGCCGCAGGTGGCGGCCAGCGCACCCCCGCTGTCGATCGTCGGTGTGCGCCCGGGCGACAACCTGCGCCGCCCGGCCACCAACAGCGAGCCGCTGCAGGTGCGGGTGTCGGCGCTGGGCGGTGGCGGGCAGCGCTGGTGGTTCATGAATGGCCAGCCGTTGGGCGAAACCCGTGGGCAGGACAGCCTGCTGGTGCGCTTCGAACAGGCCGGGCGCATTGAGCTCAGTGCGCTGGACGAGAGCGGCGAAACCGCACGGGTGGAGTTCCAGGTCAGCGAGTGATTCAGCGGGGCGTGGCCTGGTGGCTGATTGCAATCCCGGCACCTACGCTTGCTGTGGCGGGGGTGAGCAACGGGCACTCGCGCACCTTCGGGATCAGGGAGCGTCCGCATGCGTCCACTGCTGGTGATGTTACTGGTGTGCTGGGGCGGCCTGGTCCACGCTGCCCCGCTGCCGGGTTTCCTGGACAGCAGCCAGATCGAAGCACAGCTGCCCACGCCGAACCTGCCAGTGGATGCCTACCGCCCCGCTGCGCCTGTGCTGCAATTGCCCGCGCCGCGTGCGGTGCAGCAGCCAGCGCTGTCGATGAGCACGCCGGTGCAGGTGCACAAGGTGCGGTTCGAAGGGGGCACCGTCTACCCCTTGAGCGACTTGCGCGAACACTACCAGCCGTTGATCGGTCGACAGGTCAGCCTGGGCGAACTGGTCGAGCTGACTGACCGACTGACCCAGCGCTATCAGCAGGACGGCTACCTGCTTTCGTACGCCTTCCTGCCGCCCCAGGACTTCAGCGAGGGGCGAGTGCGGGTGGTGCTGGTGGAAGGCTACATTGGCGATTGCCAGGTCGAGGGCGACATCGGGCCAGCGCGCGGCTACCTGGCCCAGCTGATGGACAAACTCATGACCGAGCGGCCACTGACCCGGGCGAGTCTGGAACGCTATACCGGCCTGATCGGGCGCATCCCCGGTGTCACTGCCCAGGCGCAGGTACTTGCGCCGGGCACTGCCGACGGGCGCGCCCGGATGGTTGTCCGGGCCTTGCGCAAACCGTTCACCGGCACTCTCCAGCTCAACGACGGCAGCCGCGATGACCTGCAGGCACTGCTGGGTGCCAGCAGCAACGCCCAGACCCGTTTCGCCGAGCAACTGAGCGCCAGCGTGCTGACGCCGCCGGGTGAGGACAAGGCGCACTACTATCGCCTGGACTACGCCCAGTTCGTCGACGCTGAGGGCTCGCAGTTGCTGCTGTCGGCCTCGCGTTATCGCAGTGATCCGCGCACGCGGATTCGCCTGGACAATGGCGATGACTTGCTCCAGCAGCGCGACAGTGAGCGCTATTCGATTGGCCTGAGCCAACCGCTGATCGTCTCTGCCAGCGAGTGGCTGGAGGCGGTGGGGCGTATCTACATGGTCAAGGACCGTACCGACTACCAGTGGCTTGGCGCGCCCCGGCAGATGGACAGCGAGACCAATGTTCGCGCGCTGTCGTTCGAGGTCGATTGGCGCAAGGCAGAGGCTCGGCGCCTGCGCATTGTAAGTGGCGGGGTGTACCAGGGCCTGGACCATTTCGGTGCGCGCAGCAACGCCGGCCACGACCTGGATTTTCTGCGCTTGCGCCTGTCTGGCCTGCAGCGCGACAACTTCACCGATCATTGGCAGGGCGTGGCCTCGGCGGCGGGTTACTGGAGCAATGACAGCCTGCCCGACAGTGAGCGGGTGGTGTTCGGCGGGCAGAACTTCGGGCGTGGCTACCCCCGTGACCAGGCCTCCGGTGACAAGGGCTGGGGGCTGGCCTACGAGCTCAATTACAGTTTCAGGGGTGAGGGTGATTGGCTTCGAGTGCTGCAGCCGTATGCCGTGCTGGATGTTGCGCGGGCCTGGTTCAACAGGCTGGAGGTGCAGTCGGCGCATATGTCTTCTGCTGCGATTGGCCTGCGCTTGGGGGATGGGCGGGGTTACAACATCGCCGTTGAGGTGGCCAAGCCGATGTCGGATATCGCGCTGGACAGCTTGAGCCGGGAGCCACGGGTGACGGTGAGCTTCAGTTATCAACTGTGAGGTGGGTGAAGAGACCGGGCTTAGGGGCGTCCCGTTCAAGATGGTCGGGGGGCTGACAAGTGTTCGCCGCAAGGTTTGTGTCGCGTATGAGATCGAGCGCCGCCCGCGCGGCGCATCGCTGGCAAGCCAGCTCCCACATTTGTTTCGGGCCAATTATGGCTGTGAGGGTACCGCTGCCCGCCTTGGTGCATGTCTCAAGTCAGGCGCAGGGCCTTCAGCGCCCACTTCAAAATCGAGTCGGGCCAACAAGGCGTACAGCGATGTAGTCACAGGAGTGACTGGCCCGAAACCGATGTGGGAGCTGGCTTGCCAGCGATGCGCCGCGCGGGCGGCGCTCGATCTCATAGGCGATACAAACTTCGAGGCGAACACTTGTCAGCCTTGCCCCCTTTCGCGGCGGATGCTTCGCTGTATCGCCCTAATTCACCGCATGCAGCAACGGCTTGGGGAACAGGTTCTCCAGCGTCTCCAGCAACCTCGCGTGGTAGATCGGCTTGCGGAACAGGTCCAGCACCTGCAGGCGCAGCAGATCGCTGCAGTCGTCCATGTCAGCGTGCCCGGACATGACGATCACGGGCAGGTGCTGGCGGGCAGTATGGTCGCGCAGGCGCTTGATCAGGCCGATGCCGCTCTCTTCAGGCATGCGCAGGTCGGTGATCACCAGGGCGACATCCGGGTGGCGGGTGAGCAGTTGCAGGGCTGTCTTCACCGAGACGGCCTTATGGCAGCAGAAACCCTGGCTTTCCAGCAGTTCGGCCAGCTCCAGCAGGGCCTCCTCCTCGTCATCGACCAGCAGGATCTGTTGACGCAAGGAAGAGGTCGGCATGGTCGGCTCCCGAAGGTCTGGATCAATCGGCATGCACGCAGCGCAAGGTTACTGGGTGATCGCGGTCTGGATGGTGGTCATGATGGCTTTCACCTCGCCCGAGATGGGGGTGACGAACCCGGCCAGCACGACCGCGACCATGGCCGCGATCACCGCGTATTCGATACCGGAGGCGCCGTCCTTGCGCTGAAGGAAGTTCTTGCAGTGGAGGATGATCAGGTGGAGCAGCATGGCAGATCTCCTTGCGCACGGTCGGCGCCGGTCACGGGGCTTGAAATGTGACACCCCTTTGCCATCACAGGATTGCCAAGCCGTGGCAGCCTGCAAATGTAACAAAGCATTAGTTCTAAAGTATTAACTTTAATCAGTGAGGCTAAGTTCCTGTTTTCTTTATGCGTCAATTTCATGGCTTAAAAAACGTAGCCGGACAAATGGCGATTCGACAGGGCTGCGCTAACTTGCAATAGCGAAATAGTTACTTTTTGCCAGCATTGGTCCCCGGCGCAGGGAGTGCGGAAATGAGCAGTCGCTTGACCATGGTCCTCGCTGGCCTGTTTCTGTTGGCTGCCCTGCTGGCCGGCTATTGGGGCCTGCGCCTCAGCCGCCCGGCGCAAACCGCGCCAACGCCTGCCGCTGCCGCCCCCACCGAGGCGTCGGCCCCCGCCGTTGCCCCGGCTCCCGTACAACCCCCGGAACCGCCACGCACCCCCATCCTGGTGCTGCGCAGGGCGGTGCCGGCCAATACCCCGTTGACCGCTGACGACCTGCTGGTCGAGCGCTTGCAGGTAGTGCCCGCCGGGGCTTTCCAGCAGCCTGAACAGGTGCTGGGGCGCAGCAGTTCGCGGCCGCTGGAGGCCGGCAGTTGGCTCGACGAGTCGAGCTTCCAGGCGGGCGGCCCGCTGGCGCGGATGATCCGCAGCCATGAGCGCGCGGTGGCGGTGGCGGTGGATGATGTGGTGGGCGCAGCCGGGCAACTGCGGCCCGGCGACTATGTCGATGTGCTGCTGTTCCTGCGCGAAGAGACCAACAACCCGCAATCCTCCGCCCAGGTGGTGCTGCCGGCCCTGCGTGTGCTCAGCGTCGACCAGCAGACGGGCCTGGCCAATGACGGTCGCCCAGCGCAGACCGCCGAAGAGCAGAAAGCCCGCCGTGACCAGCAGATGATGGGGGGCACCGTTACCCGCACCGTGGGCTTGGCCGTACCCCAGGCCCTGGCCAGCCGCCTGATGCTGGCCGCTCAGGCCGGCACCTTGCGCCTGGCAGTGCGCAGCGCCGACGAACAGTTGCTGGCGCGTTACTGGTCCGGCCAGGACGCAGGCGCTCAAGTGGACGCCGCCAACCGAGAACTCTACCGCTTCAGCCAGCTGTCCCAGGTGCCGCTGGCCGGCCCGGCCGCGGTTGCGGCGGTGCCCACCATGCAGATCATTCGTGGCGCTGCCCAGGCCGCCGACACGAACAACACCCCCTGACCCGGCAAGGATGCATTTCATGCGTAGTTCTTTGCGTAGTACCTGGCGTCGCACGCCGCGTCGCTCCGCGCAGCGGCCCTGGCTGTTGTGTCTCGCCCTGTCGTTGTCGGTGCCGGTGGCGCAAGCGGCGGGCAAGGGGTGCGCGGCATTCGACCAGTTGCCTTCGGTGATCGAGATGGACCAGGGCCTGCAGCAGGAGCTGCGCCTGCCGGTGGCCATCATCCGCGCCGCGGTGGGTGACCCCAAGGTGGCCGATGTGCAGCCCAGCGGCGAACGCGCCGTGCTGCTGACCTCGGTGGGGCAGGGCAATACCAGCGTGATGCTGTGGACAGACTGCGCCCCGCGACCGCACCGGGCCATGCTGTTCGTCAAGGGCCGGGCCAGCGCGGACATGGCCGAGGTGGCGCAACCCTCCGCTGGGCAGGACGCCCTGCCGATCCAGGTGCAGGCCGATATCCGATTCGTCGAGGTGCGTCGGCAAAAATACAAGGAAGCCGGCGCCAGGCTGTTCTTCAAAGGCTCCAACAACAGCCTGTTCGGCTCGCCCAACACGGTGCCCAACACCTTTGTGCGCCCCGACTACGTGCCGGGCATCCAGACCGGAACCAACCCGGTGACCTACGCCGATGTGCGGCCGGGCATCCCGCTCGACAACAACGTCTTCAACATTGTCTGGGGCGGCGGCAGCAGCCGTTTCCTGGCAATGATCAACGCCCTTGAGAACAGCGGTTTCGCCTACACCCTGGCGCGCCCCAGCCTGACTGTGCTGAGCGGCCTGACCGCAAGCTTCCTGGCCGGCGGCGAGGTGCCCATCCCGGTGCCCAGCAGTGGCAGCGACAACGTCTCGATCGAGTACAAGGAATTTGGCGTGCGCCTGGCCTTGACCCCCACGGTGGTCAGCCGCAACCGCATCACCCTCAAGGTGGCCCCCGAGGTCAGCGAGCTGGACTACAGCAACGCGGTGACCATCGCCGGCACCCAGGTGCCGGCCCTGAGCGTGCGGCGCACCGACACCAGCATTTCCCTGGCCGATGGCGAGAGTTTCATCATCAGCGGGCTGGTCAGCAGTAACGTGCGCTCTTCCGTGGACAAGCTGCCGGGGTTGGGCAACCTGCCGATCATCGGCGCGTTCTTCCGCCAATCGGCGCTCAACCGTGAAGAGACCGAACTGCTGATGATCGTGACCCCGCACCTGGTCCAGCCGCTGGCCGCCGACGCGCGCCTGCCGGAGCTGCCCGGCGAGGCGCTGCGCACCTACGACCCCAGTTGGGGTCGCCTGTTCTTCATGGAAAACGGCAGTTTCGAAGGCCAAGGCGGGTTGTCCCGATGAACGAAAGCCACAACCAGACGTACCTGGCCCTGACCCGCAACCAGGACGACCTGCAATGGCTGCAGGGCGCCCTGGCGCCGTTGGGGCAGGTGATCGGCGCCAATGGCCCGAGCCTCGACGAGTTGCTGGCGCTGGTCGACATGACCTTCAGCAACCTGGTGTTCATCGGCCTTGACCGCGAGCAACTGATCGCCCAGTGCGCGCTGATCGAAGGGGTACTGGAGGCCAAGCCGATGCTGGCCATCGTCGCGCTCGGCGATGGCATGGACAACCAGTTGGTACTGCATGCCATGCGCGCTGGCGCCCGCGACTTCGTCGCCTATGGTTCGCGTGCCAGCGAGGTGGCCGGGCTGGTACGGCGCCTGGGCAAACGCCTGCCGACCGTGGCCAGCAACCCCAGCCTGGGTGGGCTCAGCGTGCTTTACGGTGCCCAGCGCGGGGCCGACGGTGCGCTGCTGACCACCCACCTGGCGCGGGTGGTGCAGGACAGCGGCCAGCAGACCCTGCTGCTCGACCTGGGCCTGCCCCGTGGCGACAGCCTGGCGCTGCTGGGGCTGGAGGCGTCGTTCCACTTCGGCGATGCCTTGCGTCATTTGCGTCGGCTCGACGCCACGCTGATCGACAGCGCCTTCACCCGCGACAAAGGCGGCCTGCGCATTCTCGCCTACGCCGCCAACGACGAGGCGCTGGAGCAGACCAGCGCCGCCGAGCTGTACATGCTGCTCAGTGCCTTGCGCCAGCATTTCCAGCACATCGTGCTGAACCTCACCGGGCAGGCCGACAGCGAAGCGTTGCGTACCCTGGTCAGCCATTGCGACAAGCTGATCCTGTACACCGACCAGAACATCCTCGATTGCCGGCGCAACCTGGAGCTGCTCGAACAGTGGCGTGATCGCGGCATCAAGCTCGACCATGCCAGCCTGCTGGTCGACCGCTTCATGCGCCATGTGGCGCCGGATGCCGAGGCCCTGGCCAAACGCTATGGCTTGACGCTGCTCAAGGTCATGCCCTACAGCCCGGAGCTGCGCCTGAATGCCAAGAACCAGGGCCTGAGCCTGTTCGAACTGGCCCCTCGCGAAGCGCTGAGCCAGGCACTGCGCGAACTCGGCGAGCGCCTGGCGCGGCGCTCGGAAAACCTTGCGCCCCCCACCCACACCTGGCTGCGCCGCCTGTGGAGCAACCGATGAGCAGCGAAGAACCCTTTGGCGGGCCGCGGCAGGCGGCAAACGACCCGCAGGTGCTCAAGCGGGCCCTGCACCGGCATGTCATCGATGCCATAGAGGACACTGGCCGCAACCTGCTCGAAGGCGCGCGCCCGGCCCTTGCACAGTTCGTCCTGGAGCAGGTGGGCGACTATGTGGCGCGCCTGCGCCTGGCCCTGTCGCGCTACGAGATGGAGCGCCTGGCCGAAGAGATCGTCGACGAGCTGACCGGCTACGGTCCGCTGGAAGTGTTGCTGCGCGACCCGAGTGTCACCGAGAT
This sequence comes from Pseudomonas sp. TWI923, assembly GCF_039673365.1. Lineage (NCBI taxonomy): Bacteria > Pseudomonadati > Pseudomonadota > Gammaproteobacteria > Pseudomonadales > Pseudomonadaceae > Pseudomonas > Pseudomonas sp. TWI923. The sequence goes on from NZ_JBDJLM010000059.1 coordinate 14,815, forward strand.
CCTGGTCAATGGCCCGTACCGGGTATTCGTCGAACGGGGCGGGCTGCTGCAGCACACCGACTTGCGTTTTATCGACGCACACCATGTGCAACGGGTGATGCAGCGCATCCTGGCGCCCTTGGGGCGGCGCCTGGACGAGTCGTCGCCGATGGTCGATGCGCGCATGCCCGATGGCAGCCGGGTCAATGCGATCATCCCGCCGGTGGCGCTGGACGGGCCATGCCTGTCGATCCGCAAGTTCCGCCAGGACATGCTCAAGAGTGCCGACCTGCTGGCCACCCGGGCCATCGACCAGGCGATCTACGATTTCCTCGAACGTGCCGTGGGCCGGCGCTGCAACATCCTCGTCAGTGGCGGCACCGGCACCGGCAAGACCACCTTGCTCAATATCCTCAGCCAGATGATCGCGCCCCAGGAGCGGCTGGTGACCATCGAGGATGTCGCCGAGCTGCAACTGCACCACCCGCACGTGGTGCGCCTGGAAACCCGTCCGCCCAACGCCGAAGGCCATGGCGAGATCAAGGCCAGCGAGTTGATCCGCAACGCCCTGCGCATGCGCCCCGACCGCATCATCCTCGGCGAGATCCGTGGCGCCGAAGTGGTCGATGTGATGACGGCGATGAACACCGGCCACGATGGCTCGATGAGCACCGTGCACGCCAACAGTGCGCAGGATGCCCTGCTGCGCCTGGAAACCCTGGTCGGCCTGACGGGCCGCCAGGTGGCCGAGAAGACCCTGCGCCAGATGATCTGCGCGGCGCTGGATGTGGTGATCCAGCTGACCCGCCTGGCCGATGGCCGCCGTTGTGTGAGCGAAGTGCTGGAGGTGGTCGGCGTGCGTGACGATGTGTACGTCACCAATACCTTGTTCCGCCTCGACCGGCGCGGCGGCGATGTGTTCCTCAGCGAGGCCCCGCACCCGGCAGGGGCCAAGCTGCGCCACGAGGGCCTGCTGTGATCGGCCCGCTGCTGCTGGCATTGGCGCCGCTGTGCCTGGGCATGGCGTTGCTGCTGTGGCGTGTGGCCCTGCACAAGCGTGGTGAGGAGCGCATCCTGCAGCGCTTGGGCCGAGCTTACCGCGCGGTGCGCGGCGCCAGTGCCAGGCGTGACTGGCTCGACCCGCTGCTGCAGCGGGCCGGCCTGGCGCCGGGCGAGCGTAGCCTGCACTACGGGTTGCTGGCCTGGCTGGGCCTGGTGCTGGTCGCCGCCCTGGCCGCAGGCTGGGTGGCGGCATTGCTGATGCTGTTCGGCCTGCCTTTGCTTGGCCATGGCTATCTCAGTTGGCGCTGCCGCCGACGGGTGCGGCAGATCGTCGAGCAACTGCCTGGGCTGCTGGACTACAGCGTGCGCAGCCTCAAAGCCGGGCGCACCTTGAACGACGCGGTGCTCGGCGGGATCGACGGCACGCGCGAGCCACTGCACTCGGCGATGCTGCGGGTGCGGCGCAACGTGCGCATGGGCGTGCCGCTGGAGGATGCGGTCAGTGAACTGGCCGAGCTGTACCGCCAGGACGAGCTGCGCCTGTTTGCCCTGGGCCTGCGCATCAATCAGCGCCATGGCGGCAATGCCAGCGAATTGATGGAGAACCTGATCAAGCTGATCCGCGAGCACGAGCAGGGCGACCGCCAGTTGCGCGCGATGACCGGCGAAACGCGCATCACTGCGTGGATTTTGGGGGCGTTGCCGTTGGGCATGGTCGGTTATTTCCTGCTCGCCAACCCCGGTTATCTGCTGGGCATGTGGCGCGACAGCCATGGGCAGACGATGTTGCTGCTGGCCTTCGCTCTCCAGGCCATCGGTTGCCTGGTGCTGTGGCGCATGATGAGGCGCCTGTGAACGCGGCCATGCTGTTCAGCGCCCTGTGCCTGCTGGCAGGCTTTGCCCTGCTGGCGCTGCAGGCCGCGCGGCAGATGCGCGCCCGTCAGCGGGTGGCGCGGCGGCTGCAGGGGCGGCTGGCCCCTGACGAACGGCTGGGCGACTGGCTGCAGTGGCTGGGCAGCAGCCGGCTGGGGCGACGCCTGCAGCGTCTCGACGGCGAGACCCAGGTGCTGTTGGAGCGCCTGGGCTGGCGGCGCAGCCGGCAGCGGGCGTTGTTCGCCGCGCTGCAGCTCGGGCTGCCGTTGCTGGCCACAGTCCTGGTGCTGGTGATGGTGCATGGCTTGCCGGGTGAGCGCCGGGGCAACTGGATGGTGCTGGTGCTGTGCGCGCTGGGTGCCGGCTACCTGGTGCCCAAGCGCCTGCTCGCCGCGGCGGCGGCGCGGCGCCAACGCAAGATCGCCCAGGAAGTCAGCCTGATGATCCCCTTGCTGCGCATTCTGTTCGAGACCGGCCTTGCAGTGGAGCAGGCCTTACGCGTGCTGGCCCTGGAGGGGCGCAGCCTGGTGCCGAACATCTGCGACGAATTGCAACTGGTGTTGCAGCGGGTCGACTCGGGCCTGGCGCTGGGGCCGGAGTTGGAAAAGACCGCACGGCTGCTGGCGGTGGACGAGTTCATCGACACCTGCGTGATCCTCCAGCAGTTGCTGGTGCAAGGCAGCGGTTCGATGAAGTCGTTGCTGGCGCTCAAGGAACTGCTGGATGACCGGCGCCTGACTGGCTTGCAGGAGCGGGTGTCGAAGATGTCGGCAAAGATGTCGGCGGTGATGATGGTGTTCCTGTTCCCGGCCTTGCTTATCGTCCTGGCCGGGCCGGGCTTTTCCGCCTTGGCGCGGGCATTGGGATCCTGAGGGGGAGAGGGATGAAAGCGATCGTGCTGATGACGGGCCTGTTGCTGCTGACCGGCTGTGCCGGGCAGCAGCCCGAAGGCCTGGCCCGCCTGCTTGGTGGCGGCAGCTGCGGCAAGCCCGCAGCCGACCAGCAACTGAGCCTGGACATGGCCGACCAGATGATTGGCGAAGGCCGCCCGCATGCGGGGTTGGCGCACCTGGAGCAACTGCCGGAAAGCCTTGACCAGGTTCGCCTGCGCAAGGCCAAGGTGCTGCGCCTGCTGGGGCGCAGCGAGGCCGAACCGCTGTACCGCAGCCTGCTGGGGGGCTGCCTGGCGGCAGAGGGCGAGCATGGCCTGGGGCAGATAGCCGCGGCGCGGGGCGACGATACCCAGGCCCTGCGTAACCTGCAGCGCGCGGTGCGCCTGGCGCCGACCGATGAAAAAGTGCGCAACGACCTGGGCCTGGTGCAGATGAAGCTGGGCAACGACGAGCAGGCGCGCTTCGAGTTCCTCACCGCCCTTGAGCTGAAGGACGACAATCCATTGCCGGCGGTCAACCTGGTGGCCCTGTCACTGCTGCAGGACAACTGGAACCAGGCCGAGGATCTGGTCAAGCGCCTGCGGCTCAAGCCTGAGCAGTTCGCCGAAGCCCAGGCCCGGGCCCAGCAGCTCAGGGCCGGCGGGCGCGGCCCGCTCGCCGCCCGCAGCACGCCGACGGCGGCCATCAATTGAACGGGAGGTGAGCATGTTCAAGCCCTGGATAGCCCTGGCCTGCCTGGCCACGCCACTGCTGGCACAGGCCGAGCAGCCGCTGCGCCAAGCGCGGGCAGAAACCGCCACCGAGGCGCTGTTGCAGGTGCAGGCGAGCAATCGGCAGGCCTCGCCGGTGCGCCAGCAGCAGACCGACAAGGAGCGCGACCAGTCCATGCAGCGCTGGCTGGACAGCTACAAGTACGAGATTCCGGACTTCTACCGCTGGACCAAGATCAGCTCGTCGAACAATGGCGGTTGATGGCCGTCAATGGGTGGTGAAGCGCTGGTGCAGCGGCGACGAGCCGGGCGCCAGCGCCAGTGCCAGCTGCGTGCGGTTGTGCATGTGGGTCAGGCGCAGTACCTGTGACACATAGAGCTTGACGGTGTTCTCGGTGATGCCCAGCTCGCAGGCGATCTGATAGTTGGTCTTGCCCTTGCTCACCAGCTTTGCCACTTCCATCTGGCGCGGGGACAGCTTCTCGAATGCCGACGGCAGTTCCGGCTCGGCTTCCTCGACGTCCGTGGCGCGGCGGTGCACGCCCTGGCCGCGGGCTTTTTCCAGGTCCTGGTAGAGCTCGTCGATGGACTCGGCCAGGCCTTGCAAGCGCTGGTTGAGGTTGCCCAGCTCGCGAAAGTTGCGCTGGCGCTCCTGCAAGGCGAGCTCCTGGCGCCGCACGCCTTCGAGCAGCTCGGTGAGGTCCATGGGTTTCTGGTAGTAGTCGGCGAAACCTTCGCGCAGGGCGCGGATCACATCCTGCTTGTCGGCGCGGCCGGTCAGCATGATCGCCTCGAACAGCCGCTGGTTGCCGGAGATCTGTTTCAGCGCACGGACCAGCTCGATGCCATCGCGCTCGGGCATGTGCAGGTCGCAGATCACCAGGCCGATGGCTTCGTCGGCGATGTACTGCTCGATGGCCTGGTCCGTGGAATGAGCCGGGAAGCAGCGATAGCCTTCACTTTCCAGCCAGTCGCACAACTCTTCGACAATCAACGGCTGGTCGTCGACGACCAGCACTTTCACTTCACTGACGGACTTGTTCACGATCAACTCCCTGTCGTATCGGTCTTGCTGCCGGGCCGCGGGCACCGGCAACAAAAAAGTAGTCGCACTTTGCAATCAAGTACATGGACTGTACACCCTATCCGAACGTTCAGTCTTCATTGGATCCAAACTGCCGTCAGGAGAAAACCGGCCAGTACATAAGGCGCAAAGGGCTGCTTGTCGCCGACTTCTTCAGCGAGTTTCTGCAGGCGTTTTTTCAGCTTGGGGTTGAGCAAGGTCCACAGCCGGCGCCTGCCCAGCAGCCAGGCCAGCACGGTGATGCCGGCACCAATGAAGGTACCCAGCACATACTGCGGGCTGGTGGCCAGGGCCAGGGCGCCCATCAGCTTGACGTCGCCGGCACCGAAACGGCCGAGCATGTAGCCGGGCAATGTCAGCAGCATGACGATGGCCAGGGCCCAGCCGGCCTCGCTGGCATCGGCGCCGATCCAGGTGTGGCCGGTGGCGAACAGCCAGGCCAGGGCACAGGTCGCGACACCCAGGGTGAGGGCGTTGGAAATCTGCCGTTCACGGACATCTTGTTCGGTGCACAAGGCAAGCCACATCAGGAGAACAATGCTTTGCATTGGCAAATTGCCATCCCTATTCGTTGAACGGTTCTATGCTGTCAGACAGGTCTCACAGTCAGGGTAGACGCGATCATGCAAGCAAGCCCGGCGGGACGGCAAAAAGGCGCGGCAGCCATCGAGTTTGTCGCTGTTTTCATGATTTTTTTCGCGGTGTTCTACGGGCTGGTCAGTTATGCCCTGCCGATGCTGATGCTGCAGTCGTTCAACCAGGCCAGCAGCGAGGCGGTGCGTCGCTGCGTGGCCGTCGACCCGGCGAGCGCCACCTATGCCCTGGACGTGCAAGGGGTGGCGCACCAGGTAATAAGCCGGCAGTTGGCCTGGATGCCCGACGCCCTCGGCTTCAACGTGGCGGGCGACACCCGGGTTGTGGTGGGGGCGGACAAGTTGCTGACGGTCACCATCGACTACCCCCGTGATCGGCTGGAGCGGGTATTGCCAGTGCTGGTGCTGCCGCTGATCGGCGAGGTGCCCAAGCTGCCTGCGCGCCTGCAGGCCCAGGCGAGCCTGCAACTGTGACGGGCGGCCTGTTCGACCGTTGGCGTATGCCGCCGTCCCCTGCACCCGAGCTGCCCAACGTGCCGGCGGTGGGCCTGCAACTGTGGCTCGACGACCAGGCTCGGGTGCTGCGCCTGGCGGGCCCGCTGCGGACCTTGCTGGCCTTGCCCGGGCGTTCCGCCGCACGGGTGCACGACTACCTGCAACGCCACAGCTGGCTGGTGCTCGAAGGCGAACCCGGCGATTGGCAGGGGCAGCCGCTGGATCTGGACTTCCACACCGTCATGGGCCAGGCGCTGCATACCCGTGGCTGGTTGCAGCGCCACGGCGAGGCTTGGCTGCTGCAGCTGTTCGATATTGGCGACCTGCTGCGCGAGCAGCGCTGGGACCGCCAGCGGCCACTGCTGGTGGAGATTGGCCATGCGCTGCGTGAATGCGGCGCCGAACGCTTGCTGCAGACCACCCGCGAGCAGTTGCAGGCGCTGGCCGAACACTGGCAGGCCTCCTCGCTGCGGCTGATGCTGCGTGAACCGGGCGGCTGGCGCCACTACGCCAGCAACGAGGACCAGTGGCCCTGGCCGGACGATGGCCGGCTGCAGCCCTGGCTGCGGCAACTGCCTGCGCAGACCTTGATCGAGGTCACCGATGACCCCGAGCTGCTGGCGCGCTGCGGGGGGCTTTCGCTGTTCCTGGTGCCCTACCGCCAAGGGCGGGATGCCGAGGCCTGGCTGCTGTGCGCCGGGGCCACGCAGACGCCCCCGGCCGACATGGCGCTGGCGTTGGCGCGGACCTTGGTCGAGCCGCTGCTGGCGCGCCATCGACACCAGCAGTTGCAGCACCAGGCCAGCCACCTCGACGACCTCCAGCAGCAACTGGGGGCGGGTTGGTGGGAGTGGCCGCTGGACGGCCAGTTGCAACTCGACCCGGCGCTGGCCACGACGCTGGCGTTGCCGTGCCAGGTCGGTGAAGGGCAATGGTTGGCGCGCCTGCACCCGGCCGACCGTGAGCCCGCGCAATTGGCGTTGCAGCAGGCGCGTGAGGGGCTGGCGCTGAACCTCAGCCTGCGCCTGGGCGAGGCCGAAGGCATGGGGGCGCAGCGCTGGTTCCAATGGGTCGGCCAGTTGCAGGGGCAGCAGTTGCGCGGTTTTCTGCTCGACATCAGCGCGCTCAAGACCCAGGAACATCAGGCCGGCACTGCCCGTGCCCGGCTGGAAAACCTGATCGCCAGTTCGCCGGCGGTGATCTACGTGCAGCGCTACGCCGACGGCGCGCTGCAGAGCGAGTTCTTCAGCGCCAGCCTGGCGCCGTTGCTGGGCTGGCCGGCCGACGGCGAACTGGCGCGCCAGCCGGGGCTGGCCGTGCACCCGGATGACCGGCCGCTGTGGCTGGCGCGCACCCGCGACCTGTTGCGCGACGGCCAGGTGCGCTGCCGTTATCGCCTGCGTGACCAGCTTGGCGGCTACCACTGGATGCACGATGAGGCACGCCTGCTGCGTGACGACCTCGGCCAGCCGCGGGAGGTGGTCGGGCTGTGGCTGGATGTCAGCGAAGCGACCGAGGCCGCTGAGCGCACGCGCCAGAGTGAGGAGCGCTACCGCGTGCTGGTGGAGGACTCGCCAGCGATGATCTGCCGCTACCGCCCGGACCTGAGCCTGGTGTTCGGCAACCGGCCCCTGGCCGACTACCTGCACTGCACGCCGGAGCAACTGGTGGGCGCGAACCTGGGCCAGTGGCTGTCCGCCAGCCAGCGTGAAGACTTCCTGCAGCGCTTGCAGGCGCTGACCCCGGAGCAGCCGATGAGCAGCGCGGAAATTTGCCTGCAACTGCCTGGCCGTGAACAGGCCTGGTGGGTGTGGGCCGATCGCGGGCTGTTCGATGCCCAGGGCCGCTTGCTGGAGATCCAGGCTGTCGGCCGTGACAACACGGCGGTGCGGCGCAGCCAGCAGCAATTGTTGCAGGGGGCGAAAATGGCCACGCTGGGCGAGCTGGCCACCGGGCTGGTGCACGAGATCAACCAGCCGCTCAACGTGATGCGCATGGCGCTGGTCAACGCGCTGCAACGCCTGGAGAGCGGCACTGCCGAGCCTGCGTATATGGAACAGAAACTGCGCCGGATCGAGGCCCAGATCGAGCGCGCCGCGCGGTTGGTCGAGCACATGCGCGTGTATGGCCGGCGTTCGGCGCCCGAGCGTGAGTGCTTCAGCGCCTGGGGCGCGGTAGAAGGGGCTCGCGCCTTGCTGGAGGAGGGGCTGCGCGGCAAGGGCGTGAGCCTGTGCATAGAGGCGCCGGCCGAACAACCGCAGGTGTTCGGCCATCAGGACCAGCTGGAGCAGGTGTTGATCAACCTGATGGTCAACGCCCGTGACGCCTTGCTCGAGCAGCGCCGCGCGCAGCCGTGGATTCGTGTGCGCCAGACCTTGCTGGGCTCGCGCCTGTGCCTGCTGGTGGAAGACAACGGCGGTGGCATCGACCCGCATCTGCTCGAACGTATCTTCGAACCCTTCTTCACCACCAAGCCGGCCGGGGTCGGCACCGGCCTTGGGCTGTCGGTCAGCCACGGGATCGTCAGCCACATGGGCGGCAGCCTGTCGGTGGCCAACAGCGACGAGGGCGCGTGTTTCCGGGTTGAGTTGCCGCTTCACAGCAGCAGTTGAGCATGCCCGCTGCTGCAACTGAGGTTGGCGCCGACCTGGGCGTTGGCCAGGTCGATGCCCAGGGTCTTGAGCAGCACGTTGAGCAAGGGGTCGATCAGTGGGCTGAGCAGGTTCCTGATCAGCGGCTCCAGGATCCCTTTCACGGTAGTGAGCGTGCCGGCCACCAGGGTCATCAGGTCGCCGAACACATTGTTCACGTCAGGCTTGTAGGCTTCTATCTGAACGCCCGCAAATGTGCTGGTCAGGCTGCCGACCACATCCTGGTTGCTCATGCGCAAGTAGGCCGGCAGCTGGTTGATATCCGGTGGTGCAGAAGCGCCTTCGAACAGTAATGGGGTGACCGTTGCCTGTAGGATCGGCGCGTTGGCCTTGAGCCCAAGGCCACCCCCGGCGAAAGCCGCGCGGGTACAGGCGGCGCCCAATGGGCCGCAGGTCTTGATGCCGATATCGACCAGGGGCAATGGGGTTAGAGCTGAACTCCCATTCAGGAACAATGTGTTCGCATCCTTGTACCTGCCGATGGTCACGACGGCGGCTGCGCTGCGGGTGGTGGCGGTGAGGCGTTTGTCGGCTTGGCAGCGGTAGTCGCTCACCCGGCTTTCTGCCTTGGCCACTTCGATGCCGATGTGCAGTGATGCTTTGTCCGGCACGACTTTCACGTCGACGTACTTGCACTGGCTGAGCCCCAACGCACAGGTCAGCGACTGGACCACACCCACCAGATTCAAGTGCAGCAGGTCGTTGAGCACCGAGGTCAGCGGGGCGGCCAGGCTGGTCACAGCATTGACCAGGCCAAGCACGCCATCGAGCAGTGGCAGGTCGAGCGATACCAGTGCCTGCACCTGCGCTGTATGCACTTCGATCACGTCGGTGGCGGGGTTGCCCACCGCAGAGACCTGCTCGGGCTGGATTACCTTCATCTGGACCCGGCCATTAACCAGCCCCAGTACGCTGATGGGCAGGTCGACGTTGGCGGCATTCTTGCTCACGGCCAACTGGATCACCCCTTGGACTAGTTGCAACAGCTGGATACTGCTGTCCAGGCCGGCCTGCGCCGTGCCGTTCTGGATGTTCAGGATGTCGCCCAGATGCAGCTTGCCGCTGGGGGTTCCGACTGCAACGTTGCCAAGGTTGGTGGCGACACCGAGTGTCGAACTGCTCTGCTGCAGGACATGGACGGCGGCGTTCAGCAACTGCGTGAGCGTGGCATCCGTGTTGAGCAGCTTGTCGTAATCACCGGCCTTGATATTCAGGTCTACTGCCAGTTGCTCGACATATTTGAGCAGGTTGATCTGGGTATCGGCGATGCCCTGCCAGCCGGCCAGGTTGAGCTGGGCGTTACCGCCCAGGCTGGTCAACAGGGCATTGAGCAATGTTGAGTGGCGCGAGTCGAGGGTTGCCAGGGTACTGCGAATTCGCAGCATCGCCTGGGGCGGCGCGGACTTGGCTGCCACGGCACTGGCATGCAGCGTGGTGGTGCGCGAGAAGTTGCCATCGATCAGGCTGAACAGGCCGCCGGCGGCACTGGTAGTCACCTGCTCGCGGACTTCGACCTTGATCGCTTCAGGGCGGCTGTTGTCGGCGGTGAATACCCGCAGGTTGTCAGCGCCGGTACGCAGGTAGCCGCAGCTGGCGATCAAGGGGTTGTTGACGGAGTGGCCGTTGCGGGTGGCGGCGTTGCGGGCCAGGACCGAGGCCTGGACGCCGGCGCCGCTGCAGACGCCGCCATGCTCGGCGGCCTCCAGCGCGGCCATGTCGGCGATGCGCTGCAGCTTGCGTTGTTCCAGGTACAGGCGCCCGCTGTCGACGGTGAGCAGCATGAACAGCAGAGCCAGGCCAAGGGTCAGTGCGGCCATCAGGCCGATCGCGCCGCGTTGGCGTATTGCTGGATGGGCAACCACAGGCACTCCTTTGCCGGCCAGTGGCCTGGCAGCACGGCGGCGGTGCAGGGAGTGTAGTCAAGGTGGTGGCATGTTGCCTTGATCGGCAGGCGGAGCGTGCGGTCCTTGTAGGAGCGGCCTTGTGTCGCGAAAGGAGTGCGCAGCGCTCCCACGTTCTCAGGTAAGCCTCAAGATTGCCGGGGCCGCTTTGCGGCCCTTTCGCGACACAAGGCCGCTCCTACAGGAATCGTGCATGCCCATCGGGCTCAATGGGGTGGGTAGTTGCTCAATACCTGGGTCACGGTTTTCTGGATCGCTGTGTTGCGCTCCTGTGGGCTGGGCGGGTAGTTGTTCATGATCTGCTCGGCGCTGCCGCGCCAGACCAGCTTGCCGTCGCGGCCATCGAACATGTCGACCTGGATGGTCGCCACCTTGTAGTCGACGCTGCGGGTCTCGTTGTACATCGGGCCGCCCCAGTAGCCCCCCCAATAGCCGCCCCAGGCGCCACCGTAGTTGGTGGTGACCTGCTGCTGGCGGTCCTCGACGATCAGGTAGGCGCGCACTTTCACATCAGGTTTGGCGTTGCCCTGTACCGGGCGCAGGCCGCGCTGGTCGAGCTGGCCGGCGACGGCCTGGCGGATGCGCTGCTCGGTAAGGTCGCTCTTGATCCGCGGGTCATCCGGCCGGTACTGCAGGCCGGGCTCCTGCCAGGCCCAACTGCGGTAGGCGGCGAAATCGCGGCTGGCATCGAAATCCTGCTGGACGTTGTTGCTCGCACAGGCACCGAGCAGCAGCGCGAAGGACAGTACAACGAGACGTCGCAACATGATGGTTCTCCGTTAAAAAGTTAACTGGGAGGATAGCCGCTCAGTGCCTTGCTCACCGACTCGCGCAGTGCGCTCTCGCGCTCGCGCGGCGAGTCCTTGTCACTGCCGCTTTCGGCGCTGGCGCTCCACACCGGCTGGCCGTTGCGCGCGTCGAACAGGTCGATGCGCACCACCATGACCTCGACCTGGTAGGTGCGCACGATCGGTACGCTGCCATAGGCGCCATAGCCGTTGCGGTAGCCGCCGTAGCCGACGCTGCCGTACGGGTAGGGCCCGTAGTAGGGGTCGTAGCTGTCGTAGTCGCGCACCTGGCGCAGGCGCCGCTCCAGGCGGATGTCAGCGCTGACCAGCAAGTCTGGCGCGCCACCCCGGGCCGGGCGCAGGCCTTGTTGATCGAGGGCGCTGCTCACCGCGTCGGCCAGTTGCCCCGGTTCGCCGTTGGCCAGGCCGAGGGGCTGCTGGTTGTCGCGCCAACTCCAACTGCGGTAGCGGCCATAGTCGCGCGGTGGCGTCGGGTAGGCGCTGGCATCGAAGGTGCCGGCGGCCTGGGGCGGGGCCGGCGGGATGGGGTTGCCACTGGCCACGTAGGGGTTGCTGCTTTGGCAGGCGGCCAGGGCGAATGGCAAGAGGGCCAGGCAGAGCAAGCGGTACGGCATGGTTCCTCCTGGCCGTTGGGGTCAGTGCGGGCGGCAGATCCAATGCAGGTAGCGGCCGAGCCCGGCGAAACTCGGGTGACGGCGGTGCGCCAGTTCCATTTCCAGCAGGTCGAGCAGCTCGGCCTTGTCCTGGAATTCCTTGGGCATGTAGTCGTGGAACACACGCACGCCACTTTCGCTTTCGACCTGCCACAGAGGTTCAAGTTGCGCCCGCAATTGGCGCGGATCAAGTGGTTTTTGCGGGGTCAGGCTCTGCTTTTCACCGGCCAGGCGGTTGCTGCGCAACTTGCGGAAGTGGCCCTTGAGCAGGTTGCGGTAAACCAGCGCGTCGCGGTTGTAGAACGCCAGCGACAGCCAGCCGCCGGGGGCGGTCAGCTGGTGCAGTACCGGCAGGATGCTCTCCGGTTCGGCCAGCCATTCCAGCACCGCGTGGCACAGCACCAGGTCGTAGGGTTCGGTCAGCTGGCCGAGCAGGTCCTGCCACGGCGCCTGGATGAACGTGGCCTGCACGCCGGCCTCGGCGAAGCGGGTACGGGCGCCTTCGAGCATCGGCTCGGCGGGCTCGGCCAGGGTCAGCTGGTGGCCGCGCTGGGCCAGCCACAGGGCCATGTGGCCCAGGCCAGCGCCGATGTCGAGGATGCGCAGCGGGCGGTCGGGCAGGGCGTCGGCGAGGTCGGCCTGGAGCACCGCCAGGCGGATCGCGCCCTTGGCGCCACCGTAGATCTTCTCGGCGAAGCGGGTGGCCAGTTCATCGAAGTGACGGTCGTTCATTTGCCGAAGCGCCTCTCGCTATCGGCGAGCTTGGCCCGTACCACGTCGTTCATGTCCAGGCCCAGCTCGCTGCACAGCAGCAACAGGTAGAGGACGATGTCGCCGACTTCCTGGCCGGCATGGGCGAGTTGCTCCGGGGGCAACTGGCGTGACTGGTCTTCACTCAACCATTGGAAGATTTCCACCAGCTCGGCCATTTCCACGCTGGCGGCCATGGCCAGGTTCTTCGGGCTGTGGAAGCCGCGCCAGTCGTTGGTGTCGCGGATCCGGTGCAGGCGTTCGGTCAGTTCTTGCAGGTTCATCGGGGCTCTCCTCGTGGCGCATAGCTTCCGGCGAGGTCGACGGTAAAGCAAGTGACATCAGCGCAGGCCTCATCGCGGGGCAAGTCGCATCGGCGCACCGCCGCTCCCACGCTTGCCCCGCGAGATGATCAGCAGGAACGCCAGCGACCTACCATGTGCAGCAATCCGCCATGCCCATCCAAGCGCAGCTCACCGGTTGGCGCCGCCGCACTGGCGCTGAGTATCACTTCCGAAGGCAAGCGCACCGGCTTGTGGAAATCCACGTCGAAGCCATAGCCGGCCTTCGGTAGATGGCCCTGCAGCGCCGCCAGCGCCATGGCTTTGCTCCACATGCCGTGGGCAATGGCCCTGGGGAAACCGAACAGGCGTGCGCTGGCCGCGCTCAGGTGGATCGGGTTGTAGTCACCGCACACCCGGGCGTAGCGCCGGCCGATATCGCTGTCGGCGTACCAGCGGGTGGCTTCGGGCAGCTCAGTGGGGGCGGTTTCGCCGGCTGGTTGCGCGCTGGCGTCGAGTTTCAGCCTGCGCACCAGCATGCGGCTGGTCTCGCGCCAGAGCAGGCCCAGGCCATCCTCGGCCTCGGTGATCAGGTCGAACGTGCCGCCTTTCTCGTGCGCCTGCAGGTTCTGTGCATGCACGGCGAAGCGCAGCCCGTCGATGCCGCCGAGCGGGCGCAGCACTTCGATGCTGTTATGCAGATGCACCATGCCCAGCAGCGGGAAGGGGAAGGCGTTGGCGGTCAGCAGTTGCAACTGCAGGGTGAACGCCATGATGTGCGGGTAGGTGCCCGGCAGGCGGCCATCGTCGGGGAAGTGACAGAGCCGGCGGTAGGCCGCCAGGTGGTTCGGGTCGACCCGCAGGAAGCAGCGCAAGCCTTGCTCGGGGAGCTGCGTGGCGCTGATCTTGCGTTTGCGCAGGGCGCGCAGGTACAGGTTGGCCCGTGCGTCGGGGCTGTGCAGGTCGTGCCAGGTCAAGGTCATGTCAGGCTCCTATCAGTGCCTGCCCGCAAACGCGCAGGACCTGGCCGTTGACCGCCCCCGAACCCGGCTGGCTGAGCCAGGCGATGGCTTCGGCGACATCCTGCGGCAGCCCGCCCTGGCCCAGCGAGCTCAGGCGTCGCCCAGCCTCGCGCAGGCCCATGGGCATGGCGGCAGTCATGTGGGTTTCGATGAAACCGGGGGCCACTGCGTTGATGCTGGCGCCGTGCTTGGCCAGTGTCGGTGCCCAGGCCTGGGCAAAACCGATCAGCCCGGCCTTGCTCGCCGCGTAGTTGGCCTGGCCACGGTTGCCGGCGATGCCGCTGACCGAGGCGAGCAGGGTGATGCGTGCGCCATCGTGGAGCTTGCCGGCCTCGAACAGCGCCTGGGTGAGCACTTGCGGCGCCTTGAGGTTGACCGCCAGCACCGCGTCCCAGTACTCCGGGGTCATGTTGGCGAGGGTCTTGTCGCGGGTGATGCCGGCGTTGTGCACGAGGATATCGAGGCCATCGGGCAGCGCCTCGACCAGTTGCGTGGCGGCGTCGGCGGCGCAGATGTCCAGGGCCAGGGCGCGGCCACCCAGGCGCTCGGCGAGGGCGTCGAGGTCCTTTTGCGCCTGGGGCACGTCGAGCAGGGTCACCTCGGCGCCATCACGGGCCAGGGTTTCGGCGATGGCCGCGCCGATACCACGGGCGGCGCCGGTGACCAGGGCCCGGCGCCCGGCGAGCGGGCGGGTCCAGTCACCGACCTGGGCGGCGCAGGCGCTCAGGTGCAGTACCTGGCCGCAGATGAACGCGCTCTTGGGCGAAAGGAAGAAACGCAGCGCACCCTCCAGCTGGTCCTCGGCATCGGCGCTGACATACAGCAGGTTGGCGGTGGCGCCGTTGCGCAACTCCTTGCCCAGCGAACGGCTGAAGCCTTCGAGGGCGCGCTGGGCAACGCCGGCCTGCGGGGCGTCGGTGGCCTGCGGGGGGCGGCCGAGGATCACCACGTGGGCGCAAGGCGCCAGGCTGCGCAGCAGCGGTTGGAAGAATTCGCGCAATTGCTTGAGCTGGTCACTGTCGGCCAGCGCGCTGGCATCGAACACCAGCGCCTTGGGTTTTGGCCCAAGGCCGGCGACCCAGGCCGGCGATTGCAGGCTGTCGTCATTGAAGCTGTAGCATTCGGCTGTCAGGCGCGGGGCAATGCTCTCAACCTGCCTGGCCAGTGGCCCGCCGCCCAGCACCAGGGCGCCTTCCACCGGGCGCAGGCGGCCTGGTTGCCAGCGTTCCAGCGGGGCCGGGCGTGGCAGGCCGAGGGCATCGACCAGGCGCCGGCCGAGGTTGGAGTTGGCAAAGCCGAGATAGCGATCACTCATGTACGGATCTCCCTGAAGGCAAGCATGCAAGTGTGGACCATGTTTGTGGCAGGGGCGTTCTACCAGGCGAAAAGAACTACGCTTACGGATCAATTTGCTTCTGGAGTTACAGGCATGCGTTCAACTCGCCGGGTCGCGATCCTGGGTGGTAACCGGATTCCCTTCGCACGCTCCAATGGCGCCTACGCCCGGGCCAGCAACCAAGCGATGCTGACGGCGGCGCTGGAGGGCCTCATCGAGCGTTATCGCCTGCACGGCCTGTGCCTTGGTGAAGTGGCGGCCGGGGCGGTGCTCAAGCATTCCCACGACATGAACCTGACCCGCGAATGTGTGCTCGGCTCGCGCCTGTCGCCATGCACCCCGGCCTACGATATCCAGCAGGCCTGCGGCACGGGGCTGGAGGCCGCGCTGCTGGTCGCCAACAAAATTGCCCTGGGGCAGATCGACAGTGGTATTGCCGGCGGCGTCGACACCACCTCCGATGCACCGATCGCGGTCAACGAGGGCCTGCGCCAGATTCTCCTGCAGGCCCACCGTGGCCGGACGCTGGGCGAACGCCTCAAGCCCTTCCTGAAGTTGCGCCCACGGCACTTGAAACCCGCACTGCCGCGCAACGGTGAACCGCGTACCGGGCTGTCGATGGGGGAGCATTGCGAACGCATGGCGCAGATCTGGCACATCGAGCGTGCGGCGCAGGATGAACTGGCGCTGCAGAGCCACCAGAAACTGGCCGCCGCCTACACCGAAGGCTGGCACGACGACCTGCTGACGCCCTACCTGGGCCTGACCCGCGACAACAATTTGCGCCCCGACCTCAGCCTGGAACAGCTGGCCAGGCTCGAGCCGGTGTTCGACCGCAGCGGTCAGGGCAGCCTGACGCCGGGCAATTCCACGCCGTTGACCGATGGCGCCTCGTTGGTGCTGCTGGGCAGTGATGACTGGGCGCAGGCCCATGGCCTGGAAGTGCTGGCGTATCTGGTCGATGGCGAGAACGCCGCCGTCGATTTCGTCCACGGCCAGGAGGGTCTGCTGATGGCGCCGGTGTATGCGGTGCCACGGCTGCTGGCGCGCAACGGCCTGCGCCTGCAGGACTTCGATTTCTACGAGATCCATGAAGCCTTCGCCGCGCAGGTGCTGTGCACGCTCAAGGCCTGGGAAGACCCCGACTACTGCCGCACGCGCCTGGGGCTGGACGCACCGCTGGGGGCCATCGACCGCAGCAAGCTCAATGTAAAGGGCAGCTCGCTGGCCGCCGGGCATCCGTTCGCGGCGACCGGCGGGCGCATCCTGGCCAACATGGCCAAGCTGTTGGCCGGGCGCGGCAAGGGGCGTGGGCTGATTTCGATCTGCGCGGCGGGCGGGCAGGGGGTGACGGCCATCGTCGAGCGCTAAGCCGGCGCGGGGCTGTTAGTCTTGTCCGATCAGAAACAACAGGCCTAGCCATGTCGACCGTCGGACAGACCCCCGCCCCGCGCCCCATCCCCGCCCTGGACCATCTGCCCAGGCCACTCTACGCCCGTGCCGAAAGCCTAGGTGCCGGCTCCTGGACCACGCGCCACCAGCATGACTGGGTGCAGTTCTCCTACGCCATCAGCGGCGTGCTTGGCGTGTATACCCGTGACGGCAGCTACTTCGCCCCGCCGCAGTGGGGGGTGTGGATACCGGCGGGGGCCGAGCACGAGGTGGTGACTTCGATGCAGGCCGAGATGCGCAGCCTGTACGTACGACGCGATGCCTGCCCCTGGGCCACGCAGGAGTGCCGGGTGCTGGAGGTGACGCCGCTGGCGCGGGAGCTGATCAAGCAGTTCTGCACCTTTGCCGTGGACTACCCCGAAGGCGATAGTGTCGAGGCACGCCTGGTGTCGGTGTTGCTCGACCAGTTGCGCCTCTTGCCGCAAGTCGCGTTCTCCCTGCCGTTGCCCCGCCATCCCGGCCTGCTGGCGCTGTGCAACGGGCTGATCGCCGCGCCCGACCAGCCGCAGACCTTGCAGCAATGGGCGGTGCAGTTGGGGGTGTCGGAGAAGACCTTGATGCGCCTGTTCCAGCGTGAGACGGGGTTGAGCTTTCGCAACTGGCGCCAGCGCATGCGCCTTTTGTCATCGCTGGCGCTGTTGGAGGCGGGGGAGAGTGTGACGGACGCGGCGTTGGGCTGTGGCTATGACTCCACGTCGGCCTTCATTGCGGCGTTCAAGCAGTTGTTCGGGGCGACGCCGGGGGAGTTGAGGCTCTGAATCCATAGCGGGGCAAGCCCGCTCTCATCTGGCTAACACGATCTCTGTAGGAGCGGCCCTTTGTGGGGGGAGGGGCGGCCCCGGGGGGCCCGGGGCAGGGTGAGCACCAGCAGTGCC
>NZ_JBDJLM010000060.1:0-32163 GCF_039673365.1 Pseudomonas sp. TWI923
GCGCAGCGCTTTTCTCGGCAAGTACCTGAACCTGGGGCAGCACGAGGATTTGCGTCGTGGGCTGGGGATCTCGACCAAGAGCCTGGTGCATCACTGGTCGAAGGCCGGCGCGCCGGGGGCGATTCCTGGGTATGCGACGCACCTGGATGAGGTGGCGAAGATGACCAAGTACCTCAAGTACGGCGGGCATGTGGCGGTGGGGGTGGGGGCGACATCGTCGTACATGAAGATCTACGAGGCGTGCCGGGCGGGGGAGACCGAAACGTGCAAACGGATTAGGTTCACTGAGACAGGCAGTTTCACCGGTGGTTTATTGGGTGGATCTTTAGGCGCAACCTTGGGAGGCTATGCAATCAAGGCGGTCTGTCGTTTCACTCCCCATGGCAGAGCTATTTGTGGTGTCGCCGTTGTTGGTGCTGGATCCTTTGCTGGTAGTTCAGGGGGGGGCGCTGGAGGCGAGGCGTTGGGAGAGTTCATTCATGGAGTCATCTATGACTGATCCCGCCAATTGGCCTGTTGCTGCAAAGTTGATTCTATTGTTGGTGCCCACGCTAATTATCATAGTCGGAATGTTCGCGACGTGGCTGGTTGCAGGTACGCAGCATTTTTCTGCTCTGTGCGAGGCGTTCAAGAATAGTCGTGGTTTGGAAGATGATCGGAAACTATGGGGTACATTGACACTCCGCTCGCGTGTGGTGATTGTCGCGGGCGTAAGTGTTGGTGTGGTCTGGCCAAAATTTGGCATTCGTCATGGCTGGTTGAGTGAATGCGATTATCGGACTGTTCCGATTTTTTTAAAGCGTTGTCTGCAACTGTCATTTTGGGCCAACACCCTAGGGACATGTTTGCTGGCGGTAAGTTACTGCCTGATAAAGTGCTGAGACCGGGGACACGCTGGGCATGTCGGCAGGGTTTTCTATAATCACGTAGCACGTCGAATTCTGCCGTCTGCATCCATACCGGAGGCTGACACTGGATAATATGTCGGACATGCCTTGTCCTAGGAGCGGTGGTTCGCCGCTGCGGCGCTTATGGTAGGTCTCAGCAAGTGATGGGCTATTTTTTAGCACTTCCTGAAAACGCCCAGCAGTGGAAGAGAATCATGAATATTGATGAAAAGAAAATCAAATCTCGGAAATTCATATAGGTCTCTTCGATGTCTATGGAAATCGAAAAACTTCTGTGCTCGATCAAGTGTAAATAAAGTCCTGCGGTTGCTGTGTTGTAGAGGTAGCTTGTGATAGCGGTGGCTAGTGAGTGAGGATTTTGAATGGCGTGGCGCCTCAAGATGACTGAGGAGCATATGTCTGATGCGACAAAAAGAGCAAGTGCAAAAATCATTCGCGAAAATATTCTTTGATTCAGCGTTGGCGTCAATGATGCGTTTGGAAAAAAACATGCGGTCTTACGGTTGAACTGCATCCGAGCCATACCATGCCTCAAATACCGTGCGCTGACCGTATAGGCGAAGGCAGTCAGGCGCGTAGAGGCTTGTTTGACGCTCCAATATTCATGCCCCAGCGGGTAGTAACCCTGGCGAGCGCTTATGTTTGGTCTCGCCAGGCGTAATGAGTGCAATAGCTACGAGTTTTGAGTCCTCGAAGGACATTATGGGGTATCGTTCAGTGCCTCCTAAAAATGCCCAACTATGAAACAACATCATGAGTAGGCAGGAAATGAACAAGAATGGCCATAAGCTGATTGATAAATCCATGGCGTCGAAGACTAGCAAGAATTTCTGGTGAGCCATCAGGTGCAAATAAAGTGCGCTAGCTATTATGTTGTATATAAGGCTGGCGATGGCGCCGACCCAGAAGAAAGGTCTTGCAATCAAGTAGCGTCTCAAACAGATAGAGATAGTGATGTCAGATAGCATGAAGGCAGCAAGCGCGAGCATCATTTGCGAAAATATTCAGCGATCAGTTGCTGCAGTGTCACGGTGCTGACGACCATTTCCATAAATATTGTATGGTGGCCCATTATTCGTATTGCCTGGGTTCGATCGATGTCGTGATATTTGAATAGGCGCCATGCGCCCGGTTTTAGTACCTTTCTAAAAAATAGATTGTATCCGCCCAAGCCAATATCTGCCGTATAGTAAGCCATGTTTCCCTCTCGCTCTTCAAAGCCAAGCTTCTTTGCTGCATATTGATATGCTTTACGAAGTGGTCCCGTTGTGTTGCTCTGTTTATTCCAGATGCTACTTCCGTTCTCGTAGACGTTGTTTGCACCATGGGCGAATACCGGAGCCCCGAAGAAAGAGCACAAGAGAGGGCCTGTTGCACATGCACCGGCTCCCGCAGCCATTTGACTCACCCCACCAAGAAGACCAATGGTCTGCTGGCCGAGTGTTGCTGCTTGCACCAATAATTCGGCTTGTTCCCCCTTGAGCAGCTTCATCCCTTCCTCTGGACTCAGCTGCTGCATCGCCACCTTGTCAACAACCTGCTTTGAAAAATAAGCAATCTCCCGATTGAACTGCATCCGAGCCATGCCATGGCTCAAATGCCGTGCGCTGACCGTGCAGGCGAACGCAGTCAGGCGCGTAGCGGCTTGGTTTACATCCCAATAGTCGGGCCCCAGCGGATAGTTACCTTGACGAGCGCTCATGTGAGGTCTCGCCAGGCGACATGGGCCGAGGTGCTGCCGGTGTGGTGGATCCAGCTGATATCGCGGTAACGGATTGCCAGGTGTTCCTGGGCCTCCTGGTCGCTTTGCAGCATGCTGTGAGGCATGTCCACGCGCTGCTCCACCAGCACCGCGCCGCCGAGCTTGATGGTGAAGTAGCGTTCCAGAAGCCCGGCGGGGTTGGTGCGGTAGAAGTTGAGGTTGCATTCAAGGCGTTCGCCGCTGTCCAGAGCCTGGGCCAGCAGTGGGGTCGCCTTGTCGACGAACTTGGTGATCAGCACCGGTTGGTGCAGGGCACGCTGGCTGTCGTCGCCGATCAGCTGATGTGCGACTGAGAGCACCATCACCTCGTCGGTGTGTCCCGCCTGGCAATGATTGCCAATCGAGGCCTCGGTGGAGCAGCCAGCGGAAATCAGGCCCTGACGGTCGCCGTTGATGGACAAGTAGCTGAGATAAGCCATGGGTTCACTTCTCTGGGTTGAAAAGAGTAAAACCCTAGGGCAATGGCAGCGGCGAGGATGCAGGACGGCTCCGATGGCCGGCTCGGAATCAGCGGCATCCTGTGCGGCTCAGGTCCTACAAGGCGATGTGGTGGATAAACATCAGAGCCCGCTGAGGTGACTGATGCTGCTACTGCCTTGAGACATACACCAAGGCGGGCTGCGGTACTTTCACAGGAATAATTGGCCCGAAACAAACTGTGGGAGCTGCGGTTCGCCGCTGCGACTTGCCAGCGATGCGCCGCGCGGGCGGCGCTCGATCTCATAGGCGCTGCAAAAACATCGGCAGGCACCTGGTGGCCTTCACCCAATCTCCCGCCATACACCTGACGGCCATTACCCAATCCTGATTACCCAAGGCCAGCGGTGTGATGCCCAAGGGCCTGTATTGGGATCGCATGTGGGCCACAAGGTGCAGGGCGGAAGATTTTCAGCGCCTATGAGATCGAGCGCCGCCCGCGCGGCGCTTCGCGGGTAAACCCGCTCCCACAGTTTGTTTCGGGCCAGTCTTTCCTGTGCCATCACCTCGTCCGCCTTGTTGGCACGACACGCCATCGCGGTGGGCGCCGTTTGTTTTCCCGGATGCCAGACCAGGCCACTGTCGCTAGACTGTCATCTCCCCACCACCGGACAGGAGTCCCGGCGTGCCTGACCCCCGCAGTTTCCCCCGCGACCTGAGCCTGCAAAGCCCACGCCTGCAGCTGCGCCCCATGCGCCATGGCGATGCGCAGCAATGGCTGACCATCATGGCCGACCCCGAAGTGATGCGTTACTGGTACCACGCCCCATGGCAGACCCTGGCCGAGGCCGAGAGCGCCCTGGCCGCCGACCGTGAAGCCTATGCCGCCGGCCAGTTGCTCAAGCTGGGCATGTACCGCCGCGACAACGACGAGCTGATCGGCATGGTCCAGCTGTTCAACCTCGAAGAGGGCTCGCGCCGGGGCGAGATCGGCTACTGCCTGGCCAAGTCCGTCCAGGGCCGCGGCTACATGGACGAAGCCCTGACCTGCTTCATCGACTACCTGGCCCACACCCTGCACCTGCGCCGCCTGGAGGCGGAAATTGACCCGCGCAACCAGGGCTCGGCGCGCACCCTGGAGCGCCAGGGCTTCGTGCTCGAAGGCACGCTGCGCGCGCGCTGGTGCGTGGCCGGCGAGCTGTCCGACTCGGGGCTTTACGGGTTGCTGCTCGAGCCGCCTGTTGCCTGACGTTCGGCAGCGCCTTTGGATAATGGATGGAGCCTGCGGTTGCCTGTTTTCTACGTGAGTTTCACGCTTGTACTGTTCCTGCTGAGCCTGTGTTTCGACGGCCTGTTGATGGGCGTCGATGGGCATATGCCGGCCTTGCAGATACTGATCATGGGCCCCTGGGGCATCGCCTTCGGGCTCTACCAGTGGTTTGCCAACCCGCTGCTGGGGCTGGCGATACTCGCCCGTCGGCGCTTTCGCCGGGTGGCGCTGGGCGCTGGGGTGATCGCCCTGGGCCTGGCGCTCAGTTGCCTGGGCATCGAGCGGCTGCCGGACAACCGTAGCTACGATTTCCTGCCACTGACCGGCTTTGGTGCCGGGTACTACCTCTGGGCCCTGGCGATTCTGCTGTTCTGCCTGGGGCAGGGGTGGTGGTGCCGCAAGGCAAGTTCGGCGAAAGGCATGCCGGCTTGGCGCTGGTTCGATGGGCTATTGATCGCGGTGCTGGTGGCGACGATCGTTGTTGCGACCAACATGCCGAGCCTGGGCGTACGGATCAGCCCATCGGCCGAGGCGATGGAACCTGCACCGGGTTTGGAATGACAGCGAGGGCTGGGTTAAGGTCGCACTTCGTCCCGCTGCCACCAGGTGCTTTACTTGCCCGCCTTCTACCTGACCACAAGCTTGGCCCTGTACCTGCTGAGCCTGGCGTTCGACGGTGCCTTGACCGGTGCCGGGCGGCATTTGCCGGCATTGCAGATGCTGCTGTATGGGCCGTGGGGCATCCCGTTCGGGCTGTACCAGTGGTTTGCCAACCCCTTGATGGCCTTGGCGGTCCTTGCCCATCGCCGGTTCCGGCGGCTGGCGCTGGCGTGCGGCCTGCTGGCGCTGTACCTGGCGGCCAGCAGCTTCGCGGTCGAACGGCTGCCGGATAACCAGAGCTATGCCTTCCACGACCTCAGCGGTTTTGGCGCGGGGTTCTACCTGTGGTTGATGGCCATCCTGGTATTTACCCTGGGGCAGGCGTGGTGGTGCTGGAAGGCCAGCAGCGCCGCCGAGGTGCCGGGCTGGCGCTGGCTGGATGTGGCATTGCTGGCGGCGCTTGGGGCAACGTTCTGCTACGCCACGCAGATGCCTGAGCTGCAATTCGAACCGCACAAGGTGATCATGCCGCCCGAGCAACCGCAGGCCTTTTGAACCATCGCGGGGCAAGTCGCATCGGCGAATCAACGCACGGTCCCCCACTGCACCACCAGCATCCCCACCACGATCATCCCCACCCCGGCCAGGCGCAGCAGGTTGACTGGCCGTTCCGGCAACCCCATCAGGCCGAACTGGTCGATCAACAGTGACGACAGCACTTGCCCGGCCACCACGCAGACGATGAACCCGGCAGCGCCAAGGCGTGGTGTCAGCACCAGCGCCGCGGTGATGTAGAGCACCCCGGCAACCCCGCCGAACCACGCCCACCACGGGGCCTGGGCGAGGTTGTGCAACTGCGGCAGCGGCGCGCGCATCAGCAGCAGGGCGGGTACCAGCATCAGCAGGCTGACCAGCAACGACACCCCCGCCGCCCACAACGGATGCCCCAGCAAGCGCCCAAGGGCGGCGTTGCTGCCTGCCTGGAAGGGCACGGCGGCGCCGGCGAGCAGGGCGATCAGCAAGGGCAGGGCGGCAAAAAGGCTGTTGGGCATGGTGTCTACTCCTGTGCGAAACACTGGTATCAGTCTGTGATATGCACTTGAATGATGGAAATTCGAATTCTGTAGAGGCTGTATTCGCCACATGGATGATTTGCGCCGCATCGACCTCAATCTGTTGCTCACCCTGCATGCCCTGCTCAGCGAGCGGCATGTCTCGCGGGCGGCTCTGCGCCTGCACCGCAGCCAACCGGCGGTAAGCCACGCGCTGGCCCAGCTACGCGAGATTTTCGCCGACCCGTTGCTGGTCCGCCGGGGCGGCGGGTTACAACTGAGCGCCCGTGCCGAAGCCCTGCGCGAGCCTTTGCAGCAGGCGCTGCAACAGCTTGATGGCCTGCTCGGCAGCCCCGGCTTCGAGCCCGGCCGGGCGCGCCGCACCTTCCGCCTGGCGATGTCGGACTACGGCGCGCGGGTGGTGCTGCCGGCGTTGATGCGGCTGTTGCGCGAGCAGGCGCCGGGCATCGACCTGGTGGTGTCCCAGGGCAGCCGCGAGGCGATGCTCGGGCAACTGATCGATGGTGAGACCGACCTGGCGCTGGGTGTATTTCCCGAGTTGCCTGCCGAGGTTTGCGAGCAAGTGCTGTTCGAGGAGTCGTTCGTCTGCCTGGCCGACCGTGGCACGCTACCGCCGCGCGGCGGGCTGGACTTTGCCCAGTGGCTGGCCCGCCCCCATGTGCTGGTGGCGGTACGCCCGGGGATCGACAACGAAATCGACCTGGCCCTTGGCGCGCTCGGTGCGCGCCGCCGCATCGCCCTCAGCCTGCCGCACTGGGGGGCCGCCCAGGGGCTGCTTGCCGGCACCGACCTGGTGCTCACGGTGGCCCGCCGCAGCCTGGCGGGCGCCCGCCTGGACCCCGCCTTGCGCCAGTTCCCGCCACCGCTGGCGATCGCGCCATTCACGTTCTGCCAGGCCTGGCATTCGCGTCGCGAGGGGGATGCCGGGCACCGTTGGCTGCGCAGGCAACTTCAGACTTTGTGTACGGCCCCGGCGTTGGCCGAGTGCTAGGCTGTGGGCCGATCACCCGTGAAAGGATTACCCATGCTCAAGCGTTATCTGCTTGCCGGCAGCACCCTGCTGGCCATCACTGCGGCCCAGGCCGAAGATTACTCGGCCAGCTACACCCAGTGCATGGACAAGGCTTCCAGCACCCTGGCCATGGGCGCCTGCATCCAGGCCGAGACCAAATTGCAGGATGAGCGCCTGAACCGTGTCTACAAGCAATTGATGGCCAAGCTCGAGGGCCAGCAGCAGAAGGACCTGCGCGAGGTGCAGCGCAGCTGGATCAAATACCGCGACGGCAACTGCGCGTTTCACGGTAGTTTGAGCAGCGGCAGCCTCTACCGTATCGAAGGGGCGATGTGCGTGATGGACATGAGCAAGGACCGCGCGGCGGAGCTGGAACGGGTGCTCAGCCCAGGGCAGTGATGCAGCATCAGCTTACAGATTGGTGCTGTCACAACCCCCCCTGCGGGTTTCATCAATGCGCTTTGAGCTGTATTTTTGTACAGCCTCGGCAGGGCAATGATTGCGCTGCCGGGATGGCTCATTACCTATGGGAGGGCGTCATGCCTGACAGCATCGATGTCGCCAATCACTTCCTCACGCTGGAAGGTGAGGCCGGCGAAATCTCCAATCTCAAGCTACAGAAGCTGGTCTATTACGCCCAGGGTTTCAGCCTGGCGCTGCTTGGCAAGCCACTGTTCGAGGACCGTATCGAAGCCTGGATGCATGGCCCGGTAGTGCCTGAGCTGTACCGCTGTTTTAGCCAGCATGGTTCCAACCCCATCCCCGCACCGGTTCTGTTCAAACCTACGATGTTCTCCCGCGAGCAGTCGCGGCTGATCGCAGAGGTGTTCGAAGTGTATGGCCAATATTCCGCCTGGAAGCTTCGCCAGTTGACCCACGAGGAAGACCCTTGGCGGGACAACTATCGGGAGGGCGCATTCAGCCGGGAAATACCTCGGCACGAGATGGAACGGTATTTCAGGAACCACCTGGTGAATTGAACCATGGCACGCAAGCGGATCAAGGATCGAGACGCACACAGCACCCAGATCAAAGCGCGGCAAGTCGCTACCGGTGTGGATGACTCCGAGTTGAAGCCCCCGGTTTTTTCCTTGGAGTACCTGCAACCGGGATGGTGCATTGAAGATTGCCAGCAACTGGAGCGAGCCAAGATGCTGCAGAGGCTGCGCCAGCTCAGCCAGCGCACCTGGCGGGACATCCGCCAACTACACCGACACGGCTACGGAACCGAGACCATCGCCCATGGCAGCATCAAGGCTGCACTGCCCTCATTCCTTACCGAAGATGTTCGACTGTTGGCGTTCAGGGCCTATGACTTGGTGGCGATGGTCGGCTATCGCAGTGGCCGGGTATTTCATGTGATCTGGATTGATCGACAGTTCAAACTCTATAACCACTGATGTCTGCGGCCTTCGCGGGGCAAGCCCGCTCCCACAGGTACCGCGCAAGTCTTGAGCTCACGCGGTCGGTGTGGGAGCCGGCTAGCCGGCGAAGCGCCCTTAGTGCTGCCCGCGCCGGGCCCTGGCCTTGAGGTACTCGCGCACTTCCCGCGCATCCCCGGCAAACTCGATCCGCCCGGCCTTGGCGTCGCGCTGGTAGGCGTACATCGGGTCGTAGTATTCCTTGAGCAACCCTTCGATCCAGCCCCGGTGCAGGCTCACATCACCGCTGCGCAACTGCTCGTCGAGGGCCTGGCCGAGCAGCGCGGACAACCGCTGAAAACGCTCGCCGCCCAGGCGCTTGTGGATATTGGCCATACTCTGGCGCAGGCGCTCGGCATACAGCCTGCGGCCTTCTTCTTCACCGTGCACCGCAACGAACTCGGCGCACAGGTTAGTCACGTAATCGCGCAGGATACGCGCCACGCGGCTGTCGAAACTGTCCTCCAGCCACACCAGCGGGTAGTGCTGCATGCCTTGGTAGAGTTCCAGCGGCACCGTGCAGCTGCCCACGATGCGGCCCTCGTCTTCCAGCACGAACTGGCCGATGCCCCGGTCGCGCTTTTTCAACACATCGATGGCCAATGCGTTCTCGAAGTCGATCTGCGCCGGTTGGGCGGTGGCGCGTTTGCCGAAGCTGGAGCCACGGTGGTTGGCATGGCCTTCGAGGTCCAGCACGTTGTCCAGCTGGTGCAGCACGTCGGTCTTGCCGGTGCCGGTGAGGCCGCCCAGCAGCACGAAATCGCACTGCTCGACCGCCTGCTGGGTGGTTTCCAGCAGCAGGGTGCGCATGGCTTTGTAGCCACCGACCACCTTGGGGTAGTGGATGCCGGCTTCCTTGAGCCAGCCCTGGACGATCTGCGAGCGCAGGCCGCCACGGAAGCAATACAGGTAGCCGTCGGGGTGGGCCTGGGCGAACGCCGCCCAGGCTTCCAGGCGTTGCGCTTTCACTGCGCCGTTGACCAACTGGTGGCCAAGGGCGATGGCGGCGGCCTGGCCCTGCTGCTTGTAGCAGGTGCCGACCTTCTGCCGCTCCTGGTCGGTCATCAGCGGCAGGTTGACCACGCCGGGGAAGGCGCCTTTGTTGAATTCGACAGGCGCGCGCATGTCCATCATCGGCACGTCGTCGAGGAACAGTTGTTTCAGGTGGGTGCAGTCGGGGCGCATCAAATCACCTCGACTGCGTGGCTCTGTCGCTCCACCAGCTCACCGATCGGTGCCAGTTCGAGCTTCAGCTCGGCGGCCACGGCCAGGAACTCGGCTTCGCCTTCAGGGCTGACCGCTACCAGCAGGCCACCGCTGGTTTGCGGGTCGCACAGCAGGTGCTTCTGATCGTCGCTGAGGGCGCCGATCTTGTGCCCATAGCTTTCGTAATTGCGCAGCGTGCCGCCAGGGATGCAGCCTTCGGCCAGGTAGTGGTCGACGCTGGGCAGGCGTGGCACGGCGGCGAACTGCAGGCGTGCGGTGAGCTTGCTGCCTTCGGCGACTTCGACCAGGTGGCCGAGCAGGCCGAAGCCGGTGACGTCGGTCATGGCTTTGACGCCGTCGAGCTTGCCGAAGCGGCTGCCCGGGGTGTTGAGGGTGCACATCCAGTCGCGGGCCAGGCCACGGTCCTGGTCGCGCAGCTTGGCTTTCTTCTCGGCGGTGGTGAGGATGCCGATGCCCAGCGGCTTGGTCAGGTACAGGCTGCAGCCAACGCTGGCGGTGTCGTTGCGCTTGAGGTGGCGCTTGCTCACCACGCCGGTGACGGCCAGGCCGAAGATAGGCTCGGGGGCGTCGATGGAGTGGCCGCCGGCCAGCGGGATGCCGGCTTCGGCGCACACGGCGCGGCCGCCACGGATCACTTCGCGGGCCACTTCCGGCGGCAGCACGTTGACCGGCCAGCCGAGGATGGCGATGGCCATCAGCGGGTCGCCGCCCATGGCGTAGATATCGCTGATGGCGTTGGTGGCGGCGATGCGGCCGAAGTCATAGGGATCGTCGACGATGGGCATGAAGAAGTCGGTGGTCGAGACCACGCCGCGCTCGTCGTCCAGGGCGTACACGGCGGCGTCGTCGCGCGAGGCGTTGCCGACCCACAGCTTCGGGTCAAGCGCCTGGGCCCCGCTCTCGGCGAGGATCACGTCCAGCACCTTGGGGGAGATCTTGCAGCCACAACCGGCGCCGTGGCTGTACTGGGTCAGACGAATCGGCTCGCTCATACGCACCTCTGCACAAATAGTGGCGCGATTGTAGCAAAGCTGGCCTTTGCGCCAGCGGCTCTTATAATTCCACTGCCTCGACGCACTGTTCATGGGGCCTTGCTCCTGCGTGGGAGCGGGCTTGCCCCGCGATGCGATCCTGACCCTATACCGCTACCGGAGAACCCCCATGCTCAAACGCCCTCTGGCACTCGCTGCCGGCCTCGTGCTGTCCTGCTGCGCCGTCGTTGCCCAGGCCGCCGATGTACTGCGGGTCAGCGCCATCCCCGATGAAGCGCCGACCGAACTGCTGCGCAAGTTCAAACCGCTGGGCGACTACCTCGAGAAGCAGTTGGGGATGGAGGTCAAGTTCGTCCCGGTCGCCGACTACCCGGCGGTGGTCGAGTCGCTGGCCAGCAATCGCCTGGACCTGGCCTGGCTGGGTGGCTTCACCTTCGTCCAGGTGCACCTGAAGGACCCGACCGCCACCCCGCTGGTGCAGCGTGAACAGGACGCCCAGTTCACCAGCAAGTTCATCACCGCCAACCCCGACGTGAAGAGCCTCAAAGACCTCAAGGGCAAGACCTTCGCCTTCGGCTCGATCTCGTCCACCTCCGGCAGCCTGATGCCGCGCTACTTCATGTTGAAAGAAGACAACATCAAGCCCGAGGACTACTTCAGCCGCGTTGCCTACTCCGGTGCCCACGACGCCACCGTGGCCTGGGTGGCGGCCGGCAAGGTCGATGGCGGCGTGCTCAACGCGAGCGTGTGGCAGAAGCTGGTCGATGCCGGCAAGGTCGATACCAGCAAGGTGAAAGTGTTCGCCACCACCCCGACCTACTACGACTACAACTGGACCGTGCGCGGCAACATGGACCCGGCGCTCAAGGAAAAGATCAAGCAGGCCTTCCTCGCCCTCGACCCGGCCAAGCCTGAGCAGAAGGCGATCCTCGACCTGCAGGCCGCCAGCCGCTTCATCGAGACCAAGCCCGAGAACTACCAGGGCACCGAGCAAGCCGCGCGCGAGGCCGGCCTGCTCAAGTGAGTATCCGTCTGCAAGGGGCCGGCCTGCGCCATGGCCAGGTCCAGGCCCTGCACGCAGTCGACCTGCGTATCGAAACGGGCGAGCGGGTAGCGATCATCGGCCCGTCCGGGGCGGGCAAATCCAGCCTGCTGCACCTGATGGCCACGGCGGTGCAACCCAGCGCCGGGCGCCTGGAATTGTTGGAAACGCAACCCTGGGCCCTGTCGGCAGGCGCCCGCCAACACCTGCGTGCGCGGGTGGCGCTGGTGCACCAGGCGCCACCGCTGCCGCCGCGCCAGCGGGTGGTGACGGCGGTACTGGCCGGGCGCCTGGGGCAGTGGGGCACCTTGCGTGGCTTGCTCAACCTGCTGCACCCCAGCGATGTGCCTGGCGTGCGCCAGGTGCTGGCCGAGTTGGGCCTGGCGGACAAATTGTTCGTGCAGTGCGGGCAGTTGTCCGGTGGCCAGTTGCAGCGGGTCGGTATCGCCCGGGCGCTGTATCAGCAGCCGCAGGTACTGCTGGCCGACGAGCCGGTGTCGGCGATGGACCCGGTGCTGGCTGATCACAGCCTGGCACTGCTCAACCGCCACGCCGTGGCCCAGGGCGTGACGCTGGTGGCCAGCCTGCATGCCGTGGAACTGGCGTTGGCGCACTTCCCGCGGGTGGTCGGTATCCGCGAGGGCCAGGTGGCCTTCGACTGCCCGGCCACGGCGGTGACCCAGGGCCTGCTCGATGCGCTCTATGCCAACGAACAGCTTGGGTCACCTGTTGCCCCAGGCCCGACCCTGACCGTGCAGATCCCGCGATGCTGAACACTGACGCCCGCGATCCGGCGGCGCTGCCGCGTCTGCTGGTGACGCTGCTGTGCCTGGCTTTGCTGTGGCCAGGGTTGCAGCTGAGCGAATTGAACCCCGGTGTGTTGCTTCAGGCAGAAAACCGTCAGCAGATGGCCAGCTTCGTCGCTGGCTTCTGGCCGCCGGCCCATGACCGCGATTTCCTCGGCCTGCTGTGGCAGGCCACGTTGCAGACCCTGGCCGTGGCGACCGCCGGCATGACCCTGGCGCTGCTGCTGGCGCTGCCTGCCAGCTTGCTGGCGAGCCGTGCGTTGTCGCTGCGTGCGGCGTCCCGGGGCGGCAGGGCAGGCGGCTGGTCGCGGACCCTGCGGCTGCCGGTGCGGGGGCTGCTGGTGTTTCTGCGCAGCGTGCCGGAGATCGTCTGGGCGCTTTTGTTCGTGCGCGCCGTGGGCCTGGGGCCGACCGCCGGAGTGCTGGCCATCGCCATCACCTACAGCGGCATGCTGGGCAAGGTCTATGCGGAAATCTTCGAGTCGGTCGACCAGCGCCCGGCCCACGCCCTGATGCAAGCCGGCAGCGGGCGGCTGGCGGCATTCTGCTACGGCATCCTGCCCAACGCGGCGGCCGAAGTGGTGTCGTACACCGTGTACCGCTGGGAGTGCGCGGTGCGTGCCTCGGTGGTGATGGGCTTCGTCGGCGCCGGCGGCCTGGGGCAGCAGATCGACTTGTCGATGCGCATGTTCGCCGGCGCCGAGGTGGCGAGCATGCTGCTGGCGTTCCTGGCGCTGGTGACCCTCGCCGATATTCTCAGCCGCCTGCTGCGCGGGAGGTTGGCATGAACCGGGCGATCAACCTGCTGGTGCTGCTGGCGATCGTTGCCGCGGTGCTGGCCTCGTTCGCCTACCTTGAGCTGGACATGCAGGCCGTGGTCGGCAATGGCGGGCTGGCGCAGATGGGCGAGTACGCCGGGCGCTTCCTGGCCCCGGACCTGTCCGCCGGGCATCTGCGCGCGGTGGGCTGGGGCGCCTTGGAAACCCTGGCCATGTCCGGGCTGGGCACCTTGCTGGCGATGGTCCTCGGCATGCTGCTGGCACTGCCCGCCGCTGGCAGGTTCGGTTGGCCGTTGCAGGGGGCGACGCGGTTGCTGCTCAATGCGCTGCGGGCAATTCCTGAGCTGGTCTGGGCCGCGCTGACCGTGCTGGCCGCAGGGCTGGGGCCCAATGCCGGGACCCTGGCGTTGGCGCTGCACACTGCCGGGGTGCTCGGCCGTCTGTTCGCCGAGGCGCTGGAGAATGCGCCGCCTGAACCGGCGGCGGCGATCCGCCTGCAGGGCGGCAGCCAGGTGGCGGCGTTCTGCTTCGGTACCTTGCCCAACCTGTGGCCGCAGTTGCTGGCGTACAGCCTGTACCGCTGGGAGAACAACATCCGCATGGCCAGCGTGCTGGGCTTCGTCGGCGCCGGCGGTCTGGGGCAGATGCTCTACACCACCCTGAGCCTGTTCCAGGAGGCCCAGGCCAGCACGGTGATCATCGCCATGCTGGTGCTGGTGCTGCTGGTGGATGCCTTCAGCGACCTGTTGCGCCAGCGCTACGTGCGCGCCTGAACCTCAGGCCGCACGCGCCTGGCGTCGCGGCACCGCTTCTACCGGCTCGGCGCCGAACAGTGCCCGTTGAATCGCCTGCTGGGCCTGGAAGGCCAGCGCGGCGCGTTCCTTGTCGGCGCTGGTGACCGGCGCCAGCAAGTGGATCACCACTTCGCCACGGTCCTGGCCGAACAGGCGCATCAGGTGTGACACCAGGTCGTCCTCGCCAATGAAGGGGGCGATCGGGTCCGGCTTGCCAGCGCGCAGGTACTGGATCGCCACCGGTTGCAAGGGGGTGCCGTGGTCGATGGCCCCGGCCAGCAGGCGGCCATGGAAGGTACGCAGGCTGCGGCCATCGGTGGTGGTGCCTTCGGGGAAGATCAGCAGCGGTTGCTGCTGCTCCAGCTGGCCGCTGATCTGTTCGCGCAGGCGCTGGCCGTCGCCACCGCCACGGCGGATAAACAGGGTGCCGGCCTTCTCGGCCAGCCAGCCGGCTACTGGCCAGTGGCGCACTTCGGCCTTGGACAGGAACGACAGCGGGGTGAGCATGCCGAGCAGTGGGATATCGGTCCAGGACACATGGTTGCTGACCCACAGCATCGGCCGCTGCGGCAAGGTGCCGAGCACCCGTACCTCGAACGGCAGGGCGCCGACCAGGCGCTGCATGAACATGCGCGTCCAGCGCTGGCGGCGTGCGAGTGAAGCCTTGAATCCCAGGCGTTCGCCCACGGCGATCACGCTGGCCATGGCCAGGCCCAAGGTCAGGACCATGAACAACCGCAGCAGGCGGGCGCAGGCCCGCAGGCGCGGCATCAGACTGCCGCCTTGAAGTGACGGGCGTAGCGCGGGCAGAGGTCGTCGCGCTTGAGCAGGATGAACACGTCGGCGACCTGGAAATCCTCGTCCCAGCACGGTTCCCCGCAGATCTTCGCGCCCAGGCGCATGTAGGCCTTGAGCAGCGGCGGCATCTCGGTGATGACGTTGCCGGGGATATCCAGGCTGGGCAGCGGGTTCTTCGGTTCGGCGCGCAGGTGTTCGGTGCACAGGTAGCGGTCGCGCAGGCGCTGCATGATCGCGTGGGCCTGCACGCCGCCATCCTGCATGGGGATGCTGGCGCAGCCCATCAGGTAGCTGTAACGGCCTTCGTTGAGCACCTCTGCCAGCTCGCCCCAGAGCACGGCGATGGTGCCGCCGTTGCGGTAGTCGGCATCGACGCAGGTGCGGCCCAGTTCAAGGATCGGGCCTTGCAGTTGCAGCAGGCCGTGCAGGCGGAACTCTTCTTCGCTGTAGAAGCGCCCCAGGCTGCTGGCGGCCTGGTGGTCGAGCAGGCGGGTGGTGGCCACCAGCTGGCCGGTGGCCAGGTCACGCACGCCGATGTGGCGGCAGTGGATGTCGTAGTCGTCCATGTCCAGGCCCTGCTCGGCGCCTTTGAGTTTGGCCTTGAATTCTGCGCTGAACACCTTGTAGCGCAGGGCCTGTGCTTCCTGCAGGGCTGCCTCGCCAACCAGGCGTTCGGCTTGCAGACGGCGTTCAGGGCTGTTGTCGCCAGAGCGAGCGATCCGAGTCATTGCGAGTCTCCATAAGCCAGCCAAAGGGTTGCGGCCGGTCGGCTTTGTTGTGCAAAGTCAGCCTAGGTAGGGGCGGTGTCACCCCTGTGAACCTTTGGTGATGCTTGCGTGACACCCACCCACAAGCCCTTTTCAAGGAGCGTCCCATGGCCTGGTTGCAACGACTCAACGACCCGCTGCGGCATCCGCTGGCGGCCACCCTTGGCGAAACCTACGCGGCATTG
Organism: Pseudomonas sp. TWI923; assembly: GCF_039673365.1. Lineage (NCBI taxonomy): Bacteria > Pseudomonadati > Pseudomonadota > Gammaproteobacteria > Pseudomonadales > Pseudomonadaceae > Pseudomonas > Pseudomonas sp. TWI923. The sequence goes on from NZ_JBDJLM010000060.1 coordinate 15,854, forward strand.
CTCGAACGCCTCGGGGGCGTCAGCCCGTTCGAGCTGGCGGTGCTCGGCGGGCGGGCCATGGCCACGCCGGGGCTGGCGTTCCTGGTGGGCTACCAGGCCGCCTTGCGTGTGCTTTGGCCCAGCGCCCCGGCCAGCCTCGGCGCCTTGTGCGCCACCGAGCGGCGCAGCGTGCGCCCGGCCGACATGCATACCCGCCTGGAGGGCCTGCGCTTGACCGGCAGCAAGGACTTCGTCACCGCAGGGCTGGATGCTGAATGGCTGCTGGTGGCGGCGCGCAGCGAACTGCCCGGCGAGGCGGTACGGTTGCAGTTGGCGGTGGTCTACCCCGGTGAGCCGGGGGTGACCGTGGAGGCCTTGCCGACCTTGCCGCTGATGCCCGAGGTGGGGCATGGCCGTGTGCGCCTGGACGAGGCGGCCTGCGAGCTGCTGGCCGGCGACGGCTGGGATGCCTACGTCAAACCCTTCCGCTCCCTCGAAGACCTCTATGTGCTCGCCGCGCTGGTGGCCTGGCTGCATGGCGTGGCCCAGGAATGCGCGTGGCCGCAGGCGTTGCGTCTGCGTTTGATCGGCTTGCTCGCCGGCTGTGCCGAAGGCAGTCGGCAGTGTGCCGACAGTGTTGCCTGTCACCTGTTGCTGGGTGGGTTGTTCGCGCAGTTCGAGAGCCTGCGCGCCGAGATCGACAAGGCCTTTGGCAACGGGCCTGGTCACTGGGCGCAGCTGTGGCAGCGCGACCAGGGGGTGTTGGCGCTGGCCAGCGCTGCCCGGGAAAAGCGTCTGGGCAAGGCCTGGAGCGCTGCAGGATTGTCATGAAAGCCTGAGAGGCTGGGTGATCCGTTGAACCGGGGCCGCTGTGCGGCCCTTTCGCGACACAAGGCCGCTCCTACAAGGGATCGCGATTCCCTGTAGGAGCGGCCTTGTGTCGCGATGGGCTGCAAAGCAGCCCCATTTCAGGCGATCAATATGAAGGCACTGTGGTTGATTCTGGCAATGGCGGTGAGCCCTGTCCGGGCCGAAGACTGGCCCATCCCCACCTGGCCGGTCGACCCTGCCGCCATCGACTGGCAAGCCGTCGACACCTACGCCTTCCCGTCACGCACCACCGACCGCAGCGGCATCCGCACCGACGCCCTGCTGATCATCCGCGATGGCCGCATCATCCATGAGCGCTACACCGCCCCGAGCCGCGCCGACACCCCGCACCTGGCCTGGTCGGTGAGCAAGAGCGTACTGGCGACGGTGATGGGCGTAGCCTTAGGCGAAGGCCGCTTCAAGCTCGATGATCCTGCCGCCCGCTATTACCCGCCCTTGCAGCAACATCCCGAACTGCGGCTGCGCGACCTGCTGCACTGGGCCAGCGGCCTGGCCTGGCAGGAGGACTACGAATACGCACCGCTCAAGTCATCGGTGGTGGCCATGCTTTACACCCGTGGCCGCGCCGACATGGCGGCCTACACCGCGGCCATGCCCGCCGCCAGCGCGCCCGGACAGCGCTTTGTCTATTCCAGCGGTGACAGCAATCTGCTGGCTGCCACCTTGCGTGGCATGCTCGATGCCGGCCAATACCATGACTATGCCTGGCAGGCGCTGTTCACCCCGCTGGGCATCGACAGTGCGGTCTGGGAGCGCGATGAGGCCGGCACCCTGGTCGGCTCCTCTTACCTGTACCTGAGCGCTCGCGACCTGGCACGCATCGGCCTGCTGATGCAGCGCGGCGGACGTTGGGGCGAGCGGCAGTTGTTGCCCGCCGACTGGGTGGCGTTCAACCGCACCCTGTTCGCGCAGGCCGAAGCGATACCCGGTGAGGCCAACCCGGGCGGCCACTGGTGGCTCAACCAGCCGCTAGCCGGCCAACCCTTGCCCTGGCCCGACGCACCGGCGGATAGCTTTGCGGCGCTCGGCCACTGGGGGCAGGCCTTGTATGTGCTGCCGGCGCAGAAGCTGGTGATCGTGCGCTACGCCGATGACCGCGACGGTAGTTACAGCCACAACGAACTGCTCAAGCGCGTGCTGGCCGCACTGGCCGGGGAGGGTGCATGAAGCGGATTACCCTGCTACTGGTTGTGGCCCTGCTGGCCTGGGCCTGGCACGAACGCCAGGCGCTGGCGGACTTCCCCGGCATCCTCTCGGCCTATTCGGCCAAGGAGTATTGCTCGTGTCGCTTTGTCATGGGTTTCGACCAGGCCTATTGCCGTGGCTATGTGCAGCAATATCTGCCGCTGGGCCTGCTTGAGGAAGACAGCGCTGGCCGCCGGGTCAGCGCCGAGGGTTTGGGCCGGCGACACGAGGCGGCCTGGCAGGGCGCGCGCGCGGGCTGCCGCTTGCTGCCGTGAAACCGGGCGGTTAAGGTTGACGGCCTTGTGTAACAGGATTTCACATGTTCAAGCCGTCCCGTGTTCTGCCCTCGCTGCTGCTGCCCCTGTTCCTGGCCGCTGGCTTGCCCGCCCATGCCAACTGGCACCTGGATGGCGAGTCGTCGCGGCTGTCTTTCGTCACTGGCAAGAATGGCAATATTGCCGAAGTGAACCGTTTCCTGGTGCTGCATGGCACGGTCGATCGCAAGGGCGCGGCCGAGGTGAGCATCGAGATGGACTCGGTCAGCAGCGGCATCCCGCTGCGCGACGAGCGCCTGCGTGACGAACTGTTCGAAGTAGAACGCTTCGCCGACGGCAAGGTGCAGGCGCAGATCGACCTGCGCCCGATCAACGACCTGGCCAACGGTGCCCAGCTGGAGCTGCGCCTGCCGGTGAGCGTCACCCTGCATGGGCAGACCCACAACTACGACACTCTTTTGCTGGCCACGCGCCTGGACGAACGGCGCTTCCAGGTGGTGACCCTGGAGCCGCTGGTGCTGCGTGCCGATCACTTCGGCCTGCTGCCGGGGCTGGACAAGCTGCGCAAGCTTGCCGGGCTCAAGTCCATCAACCCGTCGGTGCCGGTGAGTGCGGTGCTGATCTTCAACGCCCGCTGACATGCCGGGGCCGGTCTTCCCCTGGCGGGATGGCAACCAGTTCGAACTGTTGATCGACGGCCCCGAATTCTTTCCGCGCATGCTGCTGGCCATCGTGCGTGCCGAGTTCCAGGTTGACCTGGAGCTGTACCTGGTGGAAGGCGGCGCCTGCGCCGAGGCGGTGGTGGATGCCCTCGAGCAGGCCGCTCGACGTGGCGTGCGGGTACGCTGCCTGTTCGACGACTACGGCTCGCTGGCCTTCCCGACGGCCCTGCGCCAAAGGTTGCTGGCCGCCGGCGTCTACCTGCGCTGGTACAACCGCCTGCGCTGGCGCCGGGGCTTGCGCAACCTGTACCGCGATCATCGCAAGCTGCTGCTGGTGGACGAGCGCTGGGCGGTGGTCGGCGGCACTGGCGTGACCGACGATTTCTGGCAGCCCGACGAACCCACCAGCGAATGGCACGAAGTGATGGTGGGTATCCAGGGGCCGTTGGTCGGCGACTGGCAACTGCTGTTCGACCGTCAATGGACCGCCAACCAGCGGCGTACCGCCTGGCGCCCACCCGAAGGCTTTGGCCTGCCGCGCTTGCCGCAGGTGCCGGCGCAGGGGCAGGGCATGGGCCGGGTGGCCTATGCCGATGCCCGCCAGCACAAGGACATCCTGCATGCGCTGGTGCGCGCATTGAACAGCGGCCAGCAGCGCATCTGGCTGGCCACCCCGTACTTTTTGCCCACCTTCAGCGTGCGCCGCTCGTTGCGCCGCGCCGCGCAGAAGGGCGTCGATGTGCGCCTGCTGCTCACCGGCCCGCGCACCGACCACCCGGCGGTGCGCTACGCCGGCCACCGTTATTACCCCCGGCTGCTGCGCGCCGGGGTGCGAATCTTCGAATACCAGCCGTGCTTCCTGCACCTGAAGATGGTGCTGGTGGACGACTGGGTCAGTGTCGGGTCGTGCAACTTCGACCACTGGAACCTGCGCTTCAACCTTGAAGCCAACGTCGAAGCACTCGACCCGCCGCTGACCGCCGCCGTGGCCGCCAGCTTCGAGCGCGATTTCGCCCAGAGCCAGGAAGTCGACCTGGCCCGCTGGCATGCCCGCCCATTGTGGCGGCGGGTGCAGCAGCGGTTGTGGGGCTGGCTGGATCGGTTGGTAGCCAACCTGCTCAATCGACGCGACTAGCGGCTTATATCGCTGGCCGGCAAAGCGGACTATCGTGCTGGGATTGTTCCCATGCAACGGAAGGAGTGGATGCGATGACGGCGAAGAAGATTCTCATGTTGGTCGGTGACTACGTCGAAGACTACGAGGTGATGGTGCCGTTCCAGGCCCTGGCCATGGTGGGCCATACCGTCCATGCGGTATGCCCGGAGAAGATCGCGGGCCAGACCGTGCGTACGGCGATCCACGACTTCGAGGGCGAGCAGACCTACAGCGAGAAGCCCGGGCACAACTTTGCCCTGAACTACGATTTCGTCCAGGTGCGGGCCGAAAGCTATGACGCGCTGCTGATCCCTGGCGGGCGGGCACCGGAGTACCTGCGCCTGAATGACAAAGTGCTGGAGCTGGTGCGGGCGTTCGACCAGGCGGGCAAGCCGATTGCAGCGGTGTGCCATGGTGCGCAGTTGCTGGCGGCGGCCGGGGTGCTGGAAGGCCGCGAGTGCAGCGCCTACCCGGCCTGCGCGCCGGAAGTGCGGCTGGCGGGTGGCAAGTTCATCGACATCGCGGTGGACCAGGCGCATGTGGATGGCAACCTGGTGACGGCGCCGGCGTGGCCTGCTCATCCGGCTTGGCTGGCGGCGTTTCTCAAGGTGCTGGGGACGAGGATCACCTGACCTTCTGCCACAGAACTGCACATGAGTGGTTGATTTAGCAGGGGCCTGTGGGAGCGGCTTTAGCCGCGAACACCGGCGAAGCCGGTGCCATTACCGCGTCGCTTGCTTCGCGGGTAAACCCGCTCCCACAGGGTACGCGGCCCGCTGATCTTTCAGCCCACCTGCTCGACCCAGTCATTGAGGTTGTAGTAGTTGCTCACCCGGGCAATCTTGCCGCAGTGAATGTAGAAGAATGCCCCCGCCGCCAGCACATACTTCTGCCCATTGGCCGGCGGCAACCCTTCATCGTCGGCCAGGTACTCGCCATGCACGGTGAACTCCGCCGCCGCGCGGTTGCCTTCGGCGTTCTGCATCACCACCAGATCGGCCAGCCGCTCGCGGTAGCAGCGGTTCATCTTGTCCATGAACGCGGCAAACCTGGCCTTGCCCATCTGCCGCTCACCCTGATTGATGTCATGGATCACGTCTTCGCTGAGCAGGGCGAGGAAGGCGGGCATGTCGCCGGCGTTGAAGGCGTTGTAGTAGGCGGTGACGAGTTCGGTAGCGGTCATGGAGAAATACCTGTCGCGCAGGGGAAAGGGAATGGCCTGGGCCCGATGATAGGGTTTCCCCTCAGGCCCGGCTTAGCCGAGCGCGTCATCCACATCGACAAAACGACCGCCCCCCATGGAAATTCGCCTGCTCCATGGCGCCGCCATCGCGCCTTACATCGATGACCTCGCTCGCCTGCGCCTGACGGTGTTCCGCGAGTTTCCCTACCTTTACCAAGGCACTGAAGCCTACGAAGCCGACTACCTGGCCACCTATGCCCAGTCCGGGCGCAGCCTGGCAGTGCTGGCGCTGGACGGCGGCCAGGTGGTCGGCGCTTCAACCGGCCTGCCGCTGGTGGACGAGACGCCCGAGTTCCAGCAGCCGTTCCTGGCCCAGGGCCGTGACCCGGCCTCGGTCTACTACTTCGGTGAGTCGGTGCTGCTGCCGGCCTACCGTGGCCAGGGCCTGGGTGTGCGCTTTTTCATCGAGCGCGAATCCTATGCGCACAAACTGGCCGAGTTCGACTGCTGCGCCTTCTGCGCGGTGGAGCGCCCGGCGGGGCATCCGCGCCGGCCTTCGGACTACAAACCCTTGCATGGCTTCTGGCGCAACCGTGGCTTTCTACATGAGCCCTCGCTGCGCACGACTTACAGTTGGCGCGACCTCGACGAGCAGGAGCAAACGAGCAAGATCATGTCGTTCTGGCTCAAGGCGTTGCCGGCATGATCCGCCTCGCCGCCTGCCAGTACGCCATCGAGCTGTTCGAAACCTGGGAGGCTTATGCGGCGCACCTTGAACGGCTGTGCGCCGAGGCCGCCGGGCAGGGCGCGCAACTGCTGCTGTTGCCTGAGTACGCAGGGCTGGTGCTCAGCGGCCAGTTGCCTGCCGCCCAGCGCAGTGACCTGAAGGGCTCGATCGCTGGGATTCAGCCGCTGATCGAGCCCTGGCTGGCGTTGTGCGAAGGCATCGCCCGGCGTCGGGGCATCTATTTGCAGCCCGGCAGCGCACCAGTACTGGGTATCGATGGCCGCTACCGCAACCGCGCCTTTTTGTTTGGCCCCGAGGGGCGGCTAGGCCACCAGGACAAGCTGATGATGACGCGCTTCGAGCGCGAGCAGTGGGACATCGCCCCCGGGCGAGGGCTGCGGGTGTTCGACACGGCGTTGGGGCGGTTGGGCATCCTGATCTGCTACGACAACGAATTTCCCCTGCTCGCCAGGCACCTGGCCGAGGCCGGTGCCGACCTGATCCTGGCGCCCAGTTGCACCGACACCGAGGCCGGTTATCACCGCGTACGCATCGGTGCCCAGGCCCGGGCGCTGGAGAGCCAGATCGCCGTGTTGCAGAGCCCGACCGTGGGGCAGGCGAGCTGGTCGCCGGCGCTGGACGTGAATGTCGGCCGCGCCGGGTTGTTCGTGCCGCCGGACCATGGCATGCCGGCGGATGGCGTGATCGCACTGAGCACCGAGCTTGATCCGCCTGGCAGCCAATGGTTGTCGTGCGAGCTTGACCTTGTTCAGCTCCGTCGGGTGAGGCAGGAGGGGCAGGTCCTCACCCGGCGGGACTGGCCGGAACAGTTGTCTGCTTGCGTCGCTCAGCCAGGGTGATAGAGCTTGCTGCTGGCAACCGAGTAGGGTTTGTCGGCAAAAGCCGGGAAATGGCCGTGCAACCGGCTCCAGGCCCTGCTTGCCAAAGAGGGCTTGTAGACAGGAATGTTGTTGAAGCCCTTGTTCCAGAGCGGTTCGTACGTTCGAGGCATCTGCAGGGCGGCGGCCCCTCGCAGGAAAATCTTCTGGTTGTAGGCTTCCACGGGCCGACGCAGTTCATTGGCGATCTTCTGCGCCGCACCGCTCTTGCCGCCCCAGCACGCCAGTAGCACGATCTTCTGCTCGGCCGGGTAGCCCATCTCGGCCAGGCGTGGTGCGATCAGGTTCCTGGCGATGTTCACGGCATCGTCGGCTTGGCCCTGGGCATTCATCAGCATGCCCAGCGGGTGGCCGTGAGTCACGAATGCCGCGGTGTTCTCTGCATACAAGTTCGGGATGAAGGCCACATCGCTGCTGTCCTTGGTCCTGCCGAACAGCACCGTGGCGGGGCGCTGGCCGTCACCCGGCCCTATTTTGTAGGGCTTGAATTGAGCAAGTTTGCTGGCCGCGCGACCTGAACTGTTCGCGAGCCCGGCGGCCCATTTGGCCGCAGCAGGCGCCATGCCCGTCACCGCGCTGGCAATGCCGGCGCCCAGGGAGATCCAGCCAAGCACGTTGGCGGCCTTGCTGTCGGCATCGCTGGCTTGCAGGGCGGCACCAGCGGCGCCGGTGCCGAGGGAAACGGCACTGAGGGCGGCGGTGCCGATTGCCAGGGCACTGTTGGCGCTCAGGGCGCCCAGGCCTCCGGCGAGGACGGCGGCGACGGCCGGGGCGGCGCTGCCCAGGCTGGCCAGGGAGGCTGCGGCGCCCATGGCCAGGCCGATGCCGGCCAAGGTCCAGCTCATCCAGCTGTGGCCATCCGGGTCGATGCGGTTGACCGGGTCGCCGCCGCAGTAGGCGTAGGCATTGATGCCACCACGGCCGAACGGGCTTTCGCTGTCGGGAGCGAGGAAAATCATCAACAGCGGATCGTAGGGGCGATAGCCACCGGGTATCAGCCAGTTGGTCAGCGGCTCCTGGCGCTCCCCGGTAAAGCCGAACCGGGACACGGCCGAACCGTTCGGCCCGCAGCCGTGAGCGGTGTAGCGGCGTTGGCGAACATCGTCGTCCACTTCCAGGCGTACGCTGCCCTGGCCGTCGCAGCCCAGCAGGGTGGTAGCGGCGCCTGGGTGGTTGATCGCGAACAGCGAGGCACCATCACCCACCAGGCCGTGGCGTTGACCAGACTGTTGCGCGTGGGTCAGTTGATCGGCGCTGAAGAAGCTGCGATCGAGCTGGCCATCAAGCACCCGGTCGCACAGGTGGCCGCTGGCGTCGTAGCGGTATTCGCAGGTATGGCCATCGAGCTGCACCCGTGCCAGCCGCTCATGCGCGTCCCAGGCCAGCTGACGGCCCAGGCTGTCGGCGATCAGCCGGCCGCACGCATCGTAGGTGAGGTCGATCCGTTCGGGCCAGGATGGATGGGTATGGGTGATCGAGACTACCTGGGTGGGGTCGTGTGCGGCGTAGCTGAACCGAGCCTCGTCACGGCTGCCATCGGCAAAGGCACTGATGATCTGGGTATGGCCGTTCAGGGCGTTGAAGCTGAAGCGCTGTTCTACGACCCGGTTACCGAAGGGGGCTTGCGGCGCGGCGTGCAGGTCGGCCCGGTAGTGCACCAGGCGTCCGCGCAGGTCATAGGCGAAGGTCTCTTCGCCCTGCTGCTCGCCGTCGTGCCAGGTGCGTGAGATGAGTTGGTCCAGGCCCGAGTAGGCGAGGGTCTGGGTGAAGATCCGGGGGTTGCCGTCCTGGACCACGGTGAAGGTGTTGCGATGTTCGCGGCCCAGGCTGTCGTAAGTGATTTTTCGCGTGAGCCGACGGTCAGCGACGGGGTCCTGGGTGGTCAGGGTGTCGAGGCGGGAGAAGGCGTCGTAGGCAAAAGTGGTCGTCACTTCGCCGACTTTGAGCACACTGAGCCGGCCGAACCCATCGTGCTGACGCTGGTGCTCCACTGCGCCGCTGTCGGTGAAACCCAGCAGCAGGCCATTGAGCGAGTAGCGCCATTGGGTGCTGTGCTCCTCGCCATCGACCTGCCATGCGTCACGCAGTGGCAGGCCCGCTGCGTCAAAGCTCCAATGCTGGCTGCCCAGCTCGCCACTGGCGGTGCACGGCAGGCCGAGCGTGGGGTGGTAGTCGAGGCGTTGCTGTGTGGCGCCCTCGGCGTGGCTGCCAAGCAATGCATTACCCAGCTGTGGCTCGTAGGTGAAGGCCACGCGCTTGCCATCGGCCAAGGTGTTGGCGCTGGGCGGTAGCTGCCCGGCGCGGTAGTGGTAGTGGGTGCTGCGCCCGGCGACTTGCACCGAGCGCTGGCGGCCGAGGCCGTCGAAGGTCTGGCGACCGAGAATCAGGGGGTCGGTGGTCATGCGGGGGCCTGCGCTGGTGCGGGAGTGATGGCAATGGATTCCACGTGCTGGTCATCGCTGTGGGCGGCGAAGGTCCAGGCCAGGCGGGTACCGTCGGGCAACTGGTGCTCGACCAGCCGGGAGTAGTGGTCGTAGCGCTTGCGGTTGACGATGTCGGTAGCGCCTGGGGCGGTGAGGCGCTCCTCGATGACCCGGTCCAGGCCGTCGCGTGTGAGCTTCAAGGTGCGCACCAGCTGGCCGTCGCTGTCGAAATGCTGTTGTCGGGCAGGGCTGCCGGCCGCATTCAGCTCGATGACCTGGCGCGGGCCGTTGCGCCCTGCGGCAACCTGCCAGTGCTCGGTACGCTGGCGAACCGGGTCATGGCGAACATGTCGCTCGATGCCCTCGGGGCTGATGCGCAGTGAGGCCTGACCCCAATCGTCATAGACCGTGGTGCTGGTCAGGCGTAGTGGCGCAATGCCTTTGCCGAGCCAGTCGACGGCCGTCTCGCTGACCGGACGGCCCATCGCGTCAAACTGCGTGTGAGCGACGGTCCTCAAGGTGCCGGGTGCCTGTTGGATATCTTCCAACTCCACCCTGACCGTTCGTCCATCGCCATCGAGCCACTGCCGTTGGCGGCGACCGGTGATCTCGACCTGTTCGACCATCACGGGGTTGAGCGCCTCGCCGCTGCCGGCTTGCCTGGCGACGGCGTCGCCCAGGTGGTAGCTGGCCTGGCGCTCGGCCTGGTAGGGGCTATTGGCGGCCGTGGTGGTGCGCACGATCCGGCCGAGCGCGTCATGGGCGTAGGTCGTGAGTGCCCCTGCTTCGTCACGCTCCCAGGTGGTCAGGCCGCTCAGCAGCGAGCGGCCATCGCTGCGGGTCGAGCGGTTCTCGGCGTCGTTTTCGAAGCCGATGAGCGTGGTCTGCGTGACCAGCTCGTCGTGTTCGGTGCGGTAGCGGTACTCGGTCGTGGTGGTCTTGCCGTTCAGGGTCGTGGCGCTGCCGGCCAGCCGCCCGTAGCCGGGACCTGGTGCGGTGCAGTAGGCCTGGCTGGTGGATTCCAGCAGGCGTTGCTCGCTCTCATCCCAGCCCTGTTCGCGTGCCACCACGGTGTGGGCAGGTTCGCCCTCGAGCAGCGATGGCAGAGCCTGGTACGTATACAGGGTGCCTAGTGTGGGGGCCTGGCCGTCAGCCGGAGCCGGCATCACGGTCTTGTGCCTGAGCCAGCGCACCCTGCCCAGGGCATCGGCTGGGCAACCGTCGGCGCCTGTCGCCGGGTAGTAGCTGTTGTGTTCCTCGACACCGCTGGGGTAGCGCACGTGCAGGATGTTGCCTGCATCATCGTATCGGTAGGTAGTGGTCTCGGTGCGGCTGGCGCCATCGCGGGCATGGTCGATGTAGGTCATACAGACCTGCAGGGGCAACTGGCACCAGGCCGGCTGCTGTTCCCAGGTGAGGCTCGGGTCCACGCCATGGATGGTGGTCCTGCGTGTTTCACACAGGCCTTGGCGCGTCACTTCGCTGACCAGCAGGTGATGACGGTCCCAGGTGAAGTGATGGCTGCCAAGGGCCCGGCCGTCGCCGTCGCTCAAGGTTTCGATGACTTCGTAGCGATAGTCGCCTTCGACCTGGTACAGGTTGTCTCGGCCGGTGTGCCACACGAAGGCCTGGTCGCTGCCGAAGCCCAGAAAGTTGTGTTCGCCGAGCCAGGTATAGCTACGGTTGAGTTCGTTGCCATTGCGGCCTGTGGCATGGGTCCAGGCTGTCACCCGAGGCAGGTAGGGGAAGGGTGCCCCCGGCGGCAGGTGATGGCCATCGCTGTCGCTGGCCCAGTGCACGAAGTCCTCGGCACCCAGCGGGCTGCGGATGTAGCTGGGCAGCAACAGGGTCGTCGCGCCGGCAAGGTCGATGGGCTCGTAGTCGATGCTCAACGGTTCGTCGACACCAGGTAGATGGACCTCGGTCAGCCAGTCATTGCTGAGCAGCGCGCGCAAGGTAGCGGACTGCTCGCTGTGTGGGTTCAGGATGAAGTGCAGTTCGCCCTGGCGATCCTCCAGGCTCAGCAGGGTGCGTTGCTCGTCGCGGATCTGCTGGAGCCTGTAATCGCCCTCGGCGAACGGCAGCCAGTCGAAGAACAGCCGGCGACCTTCCGGGGAGCGCAGCTCGGCCAACAGGTAGCGGCCGCTGTCGCTGTCCTGGCGCCTGAGAATCTCGCATTCCCCGGACTTGTGGTCGACGCGCAGGCTGCCGTCGGCCTGCCAGGTCACCAGGAAGGTGGCCAGCTTCTGATCGCGCAACGCCAGTCGGCCATTGACGGTGAACTGGGAGGCACCCAGGTCGACGGCGAACTGCTCGCCCGAACTCAGGCGCAGCCTTGCTGCGTTCTGGTCCAGATCGATTTCCGACAGGCCCAGGGCCCAGCCTTGGCCATAACCGCGATCGAGCGCGGAGTTCAGCAGGTTGAAGCTGAGTGTCAGGGGCAGGGTGGGGCCGCAGAGTTGGTTGGCCGGTGGCAGGGGCAGGGCGATGGCCAGGGTGAACTGGCCGGTGCGTTGGTCTACACCGGTCTTCAGGAAGTCCAGGAAGTTGCCGGCTTGGGTGTGCAGTGTGGACATGCAGCTTTCCTCGGTTGAAGCAGAAACGCCAGGCCCCCCTTTTCGGGGCGCTGAGCCTGTGGATCAGGCGTTGTCCTGGATGACCTGGAACGCGATGGCGTTGCCGTTTTCCTTGCTGAGGAATTCGATGCGATGTTCGTTGCCGTTACGGTCGATGACTTTCCACAGGCTCTGCTCTTCGCTGAGCGCGTTGTAGTGGCGTGCATAGAAGCGTCGGTGGTAGCGGTGCAGCGTCATCTGGTGGGGGCGATGGGTCAGGCGGCCCCGCGTACCTGCATCCAGTGCGAAGGCCTGACCCACACCATGGACGCTCACTTCGGTGTGCTGGCTGTAGTCGTTGGTCAGTTGCAAGGAAAACAGCGCATGGTCCCAGTTGTGGCGTTCATAGAAGGCGCGCCCACCGGGTGTTGCCTGGGAGCGACTTTCCACGATGAAGGTGTTGGGGTCCCTTAGGCCGAAGTAACCGACCTGGTGCTCGACTTCGTCATCCCAGGTGCGCCCGACGGACTCCTTGTAAGCGATGCTGTCTTCCATCTTCAGCTCGAAGGCCGACTCGGGGAGGCGCTGGGGCGAGATGGACTCGATGACCACCGACGACTTGAACGGGGCGACGTTGGTTTCGTAATGGCTCTGCTCGTCCTTCCAGATCCCGGCATACAGGGTGCTCAGGGTGCCGCCGGGCAGTGTCGAGGTCACGTAGAAGCGGCGACGGAGGGTACGGGGCGAGGACTCCATCAAGGGGCTGGGCACAACGCCGGAGGCTGCGTGGTAGGTAAAGCGCGGGTCGCGCTCGTGATGGGCTTGCAGTTCGGCATCCAGGATGTGGAACTGTCCTTCGTCGTCGATCTGCAGCAGTTCGAGCGAGGCCAGGCTTTGTTCCGAAATGGTCTGGCCATCGCGCGGTTCGAGGGTGACGGTGACTTCCACCTGCTGGCGGCCGTTGGCGTAGACGCGATTGGAGTTGGAGGTGATTTCGACGCGGAAACGACGAAGCCATTGATTGGCGGATTGTGAGTGGGTCATGAGCCTTTCCTCTGTGGGAGATGAGGGCTCATTTAAGTGGGAAGTGATCAGGGGTAAGCGGTATTTAGATCTTGAAGGCCGATCCAGTGCGATGGCTGTCGGTGTCTAGGTTTTGTTCGAAAAGTGTGGTCATCCAACGTTGTGGGAGCGGCGCACCGCCGCTCTCACAAAACTTTTCGTACAGAGCCTAGGGGCGGACGCTGTCTGCAAGGGAGTCTGATGACTTCCGCCTGTCGGCGTTCAGGTAAGACTCCGTATTCAGGCGGCGAGCAGTTGAAACTTGGCAAAAATATCAGTTGGCGATATCGGCAGTGCCCCTGTCACCGGTGTCGATAAAGGTCGGCAATCAGAAACCAAATAATGAAATCGAATAAAAACGCCCGGCAATGGCCGGGCGTTTCATATCGCATGGGCGAGGATTACTTAACTTCCACCGCCAGGCTTTCGGCGATCTTGCTCTGCCACAGCGCAGGGCCGGTGATGTGCACCGACTCACCCTTGCTGTCCACCGCAACGGTGACGGGCATGTCCTTCACTTCGAACTCGTAGATCGCTTCCATGCCCAGCTCGGCGAAGGCCAGGACCTTCGACTTGCGAATGGCCTGGGCCACCAGGTAGGCGGCGCCGCCGACGGCCATCAGGTACACGGCCTTGTTGTCCTTGATCGCTTCGATGGCGGTCGGGCCACGTTCGGACTTGCCGATCATGCCCAGCAGGCCAGTTTGTTCGAGGATCTGGCGGGTGAACTTGTCCATGCGAGTGGCGGTGGTCGGGCCGGCTGGGCCTACCACTTCGTCACCGACCGGGTCGACCGGGCCGACGTAATAGATGAAGCGGCCTTTGAGGTCGACCGGCAGCTCTTCGCCGCGGTTGAGCATCTCGACCATGCGCTTGTGCGCGGCGTCGCGGCCAGTGAGCATCTTGCCGTTGAGCAGGATGGTCTCGCCTGGCTGCCAGCTGGCGACTTCTTCCGGGGTGATCTCGTCGAGGTTGACGCGACGGGCGCTTGGGCCGGCTTCCCAGACGATTTCCGGGTAGGCGTCCAGCGACGGTGCTTCCAGTTCGGCAGGGCCGGAACCGTCGAGCACGAAGTGGGCGTGACGGGTGGCGGCGCAGTTGGGGATCATGCACACCGGCAGGGAGGCGGCGTGGGTCGGGTAGTCCATGATCTTGACGTCGAGCACGGTGGTCAGGCCGCCCAGGCCCTGGGCGCCGATGCCCAGCTGGTTGACCTTGTCGAACAGCTCCAGGCGGATCTCTTCGATGCGGTTCTGCGGGCCACGGGCCTTGAGCTCATGAATGTCGATGGACTCCATCAACACTTCCTTGGCCATTACCGCGGCTTTCTCGGCGGTACCGCCGATGCCGATGCCCAGCATGCCAGGCGGGCACCAGCCGGCGCCCATGGTCGGGACGGTCTTGAGTACCCAGTCGACGATCGAGTCGGACGGGTTGAGCATGGCCATCTTCGACTTGTTTTCCGAGCCGCCGCCCTTGGCTGCGACATCGACCTCGACCTTGTCGCCGGGGACGATGGAGTAGTGGATGACGGCCGGGGTGTTGTCCTTGGTGTTCTTGCGGGCACCGGCCGGGTCGGCCAGGATCGAGGCGCGCAGGACGTTCTCGGGCAGGTTGTAGGCGCGGCGCACACCTTCGTTGATCATGTCGTCGACGCTCAGGGTGGCGCCGTCCCAGCGTACGTCCATGCCCACGCGCACGAACACGGTGACGATACCGGTGTCCTGGCAGATCGGGCGGTGGCCGGTGGCGCACATGCGCGAGTTGATCAGGATCTGGGCGATCGAGTCACGCGCGGCGGGCGACTCTTCACGCAGGTAGGCCTCGTGCATCGCCTGGATGAAGTCGACGGGGTGGTAGTACGAGATGAATTGCAGGGCGTCGGCAACGCTCTGAATCAGGTCGTCTTGCTTGATCACGGTCATGCAGCGCGCTCCTCTTAAAGACGGGAACATTCAAATAGGCACACCGACAACGCACACCGGTATGTCGGCAGTGCCTGGCAAGGCTCCGGCTGGTCGGGCCGGGGCAAAAAGGCGCGGCAGTATACCGCGCCCCGCCGTGGGAAACACCTGCGGGTGGTCTGGACCTTGGTCGGCTGCGGGGCGGGCATCGTTTTTGCTGATGACGTGGGCAGGGTGATGCTGTTCAATGGTTTGACGGGTGACATCGACTGGGGCTGCTGCGCAGCCCTTCGCGGGTAAATCGCAGCGGCGAACCGCCGCTCCCACAGACAAGGCATGCGCAAATCCTGTGGGAGCGGGTTTACCCGCGAAGGGCCGCCAAACGGCCCCATTGCTTGATCATCAGGCGAGTATTCGGAGATCAACGACATGGCCGAACTGACTGTGGGGGCGCGCCAATGGGCGGTGCCTTTCGGCAGTAATCTTCTGGATGCGCTCAACGGCGCCGGCTGCGCCGTGCCCTACAGCTGCCGCGCCGGCAGTTGCCATGCCTGCCTGGTGCGCTGCCTGGACGGTATGCCCGGGGATGCGAAGCCCGAGGCCCTGGCGTTGGACAAGCGTGAACAAGGCTGGCGCCTGGCCTGCCAGTGCTCGGTCAACAGTGACCTGGTGCTGGAACTGTTCGACCCTCGACGCGACGGTGTTGCTGCCACGGTCAGCGAACTGGCCTGGTTTGGCGATGTGTTGCGCCTGCGGCTGCTGCCCGAGCGGCCTTTGCGCTACCAGGCCGGCCAGCACCAGGTGCTGTGGTGCGGTGATGTTGCGCGGCCTTACTCGTTGGCCAGCCTGCCGGGCGAGGAAGCTTTTCTGGAGTTTCACCTTGATTGCAGGCGTTCAGGCGCCTTTTGTGATCGGGCCAGGCAGTTACAGGTGGGCGATGAGCTGAGGCTGGGCGAGTTGAGAGGTGGGGCGTTGCATTACGACCCGGACTGGCAGGAGCGGCCGCTGTGGTTGTTGGCGGCGGGGACCGGGTTGGCACCGTTGTGGGGCATCTTGCGCGAGGCGCTGCGCCAGGGACATCAGGGGGAGATTCGGGTGCTGCACGTGGCACACAGCGCTGAAGGGCACTATTTGGCGCAGGAGTTACAGGCGCTGGATGGGGTGACGGTCGAATTGGTGTTGGCGGCGCAGTTGGATGAGGCGTTGGCTGGGTTGAAGCTGATGTCGCGTCGGACCATGGCGCTGGTGTGCGGGTCGCCGGCGAGTGTGGAACGGTTTGCCCGGCGGCTATTCATTGCCGGGGTGCCACGCAACCAGGTGCTGGCGGATGTGTTTACCGAACACGCCTGAAAAATTGCAGTGGCTTCATCGCCGGCAAGCCGGCTCCCACAGGGATCTCTGTGGGAGCC
>NZ_JBDJLM010000061.1:0-31605 GCF_039673365.1 Pseudomonas sp. TWI923
GTGTTTTTTTTAATTTAAAAATCTTTTGGGTCTGGTGGGCAACCCGGGGGGGGGGGGGGGGGGGCCGGTTTGGGCCGCGGGGGGGGCCCCCCCCCGCTCCCACAGCACACACCCCCTTCGCCAATTTATCGGCAAGCCCCAGCTAAATACTATTTTCGCGATTTACCAGCCATCCCTAGTCTGGCCCCAGGCAACGGCGGTCCTCCCAACCGACCTCAACAACAACCGCCTGAACAAGGGCTCGGACATGACACTGAACAATTACCAAATCGACACCCTCGTGGTCGGCGCCGGCCAGGCCGGCGTGGCCATGAGCGAACACCTGAGCAAGCTCGGCGTGCCGCACCTGGTACTGGAGCGCAACCGCATCGCCGAGGCCTGGCGCACCGGCCGCTGGGACTCGCTGGTGGCCAACGGGCCAGTATGGCACGACCGCTTCCCGGGCCTGGAATTCGACCTGGACGCCGACGCCTTCGCCGGCAAGGACCAGGTTGCCGACTACTTCGAACAGTACGTACGCAAATACAACCTGCCGGTGCGCACCGGCGTGGAAGTGAAGAAAGTGGCGCGCAACCCCGACCGCCCGGGCTTCACCATCGAAACCAACCAGGGCGTGATCCACGCCAACCGCGTGGTGGCCGCCACCGGCCCGTTCCAGAAGCCGGTCATTCCGGCCATCGCGCCAAAAGATGAACGCCTGCACCAGATCCACTCGGCCGCCTACTTCAACCCCGAGCAACTGCCCGCAGGCGCGGTGCTGGTGGTCGGCGCCGGCTCGTCCGGCGTGCAGATCGCCGAAGAGCTGATGCGTGCCGGGCGCCAGGTGTACCTGTCGGTGGGCGCCCACGACCGCCCACCGCGCAGCTACCGCAACCGCGACTTCTGTTGGTGGCTGGGCGTACTCGGTGAGTGGGACGCGGAAATCGCCAAGCCCGGCCGCGAACACGTGACCATCGCCGTGTCCGGCGCCCGCGGCGGCCACACCGTGGACTTCCGCGCCCTCGCCCACCAGGGCATGACCCTGGTCGGCCTGACCCAGTCGTTCGAAGGCGGCGTGGCGCGGTTCCAGGACAACCTGGCCGACAACATCCAGCGTGGCGACGAAAACTACCTGGCCCTGCTGGATGCCGCCGACGCCTACATCGAGCGCAACGGCCTCGACCTGCCGCCGGAACCCGATGCGCGCAAGCGCCTGCCCGACCCGGACTGCATCAGCAACCCGCTGCGCGAACTGGACCTGGCCAAGGCCAATGTCACCAGCATCATCTGGGCCACCGGTTACGGCGTGGACTTCAGCTGGCTGCAGGTCGACGCCTTCGATGCCAACGGCAAGCCACAGCACCAGCGCGGCGTGTCGAAAGAGCCGGGCGTGTACTTCCTCGGCCTGCCCTGGCTGTCGCGCCGTGGCTCGTCGTTCATCTGGGGCGTATGGCACGACGCCAAGCACGTCGCCGGCCATATCGCCACCCAACGCACCTACCTGGCCTACCGCGACCGCGACCAACGCACCGCGGATGGGCAGAACATCTCGATCAGCAACCTCAGCACCCTCGGAGCCCACTGATGCCAACTCATACCCGTATTCGCATGTTCAACACCAAGGCCACCTACCCCAACCAGGCCCTGGACAATGACCTGTGCCAGGCGGTCCGCGCCGGCAATACCATTTATGTACGCGGCCAGGTCGGTACCGACTTCGAAGGCCGTCTGGTCGGCCTGGGCGACCCACAGGCCCAGGCCGAGCAGGCGATGAAGAACGTCAAGCAACTGCTTGAAGAGGCCGGCTCGGACCTGTCGCACATCGTCAAGACCACCACCTACATCACCGACCCACGCTTCCGCGAGCCGGTTTACAAAGAAGTGGGCAAGTGGCTCAAAGGCGTGTTCCCGATTTCCACCGGGCTGGTGGTGGCGGGCCTGGCCCAGGCTGAATGGCTGATGGAAATCGATGTGATCGCGGTGGTGCCGGATCAGCAGTAAACCGCTGGAATGCAATCGCGGGGCAAGCCCGCTCCCACGACCTGCCGCAGCGCAGCGTGGGAGCGGGCTTGCCCCGCGATGCTTTCTAGAACTTGGCCAACTCTTCCCGACAGAACTCCACGAACAGCTGTGCCGGCTTGGTCAACTGCACTCGTTTCAGGTGCGCCGCGGCCAGCCCCGACAGCGTCACCGGCTCGGCAATGTCCAGCATCACCAGGCGCTGGCCGTCATAGGTGAACTCCGTATGCGGCCGGGTCACCAGCAGCGAAAAGCCGAAGCCCTGCCCCACCATCCCGCGCACCATTTCGATCGACGGCGAACTGAAGACGATATTCGGCGTGAGCCCCAATTCGTTGAACAGGCTGACGAAATAGGTACGGCTGGGCGCCACATCGAGCAGGATCATCGGCTCCGGGCACAGGTCGCGCAGCGACACCTGGGCCTGGCCGGCAAAGCGGTGTTTCTCCGGCAACAGCACGTAGGGCTTCTGCGGCGGCATCAGCGGCTCGGCTTCGATGGTGCCGTCCAGGTCATGGTCGTAGAGGAACGCCAGGTCGAAGGTACCGGCGGTCAGGCCCTGGATCAGCTCCTGTTGCTCACCGTCGCGCAGGCGGATGTCCACCCCGGGGTAACGTGCGCGAAAACCGGCGATCAGCCGTGGCAGGTACAGCGGCGCCACGGTCTCGAAACAGCCGATATCGATATGCCCGGCCACCGTGTCATTGTCGGCCAGGGCGTTCTGCTCGAACTCGTGGGCCATCTGCAGCAGGGCGCGGGTCTTGGCGTAGAAACGCTTGCCGCTGGGGGTCAGCGACACGCCTTGGGCGTGATGACGAATGAACAGCTGTACGCCAAAACTTTCTTCCAGGCTCTTGATCGCCGTGGAGATGGACGGTTGGGCGATGTACAACTGACGCGAGGCTTCGGCAACGCTGCCGGCCTCTACGGTGGTGACGAAGTACTTGAGTTGACGCAAGGTGTATGAAGCCATGGGTACCTCTATGGCGCCGTGGTCGGCACGCTGGGATTTTTCCCACAAGCTTACTCTGTGTGACGGGGTCTCGGACGGCTGCGGCAGGCAAGGATTAACCTAGGGGTTGAGCATATTAATCGTTGCGGTGGACTTGGCCCTCGCTACGATTTTCGAATACTGGATAGAACCTCCCGACGGCCCCGGAACATCCCAGGACCGCCGAACGGCTTCAAACGGCTGCCGGCGTTACAGGTCAGGGCCTGCAGTCGAACTCAGCCATTGGCACGCAGGCATTACCGATCAGTTTGTGGCTTGCAGCACAGGGAGATTGATCATTGGGTGATGCGCTACGCGACCGAGACGACTCAGTCGAAGTCAAAGTCAGGCTGGCATTGGCCCATTGGGGTCAGGTATGTGCCTTCTGGGCAAGGGGGAATGCTCATATCAGTCACATAAGCGTGGGCCAGTTGGGTCAGGCCAGCAGTTGTCAACAGGGCGATCAGGACGAGCTTTTTCATACATGTTTCCTTGAATGGGATTATCGGGACTTACCTACGGCGGGCGGATCGTCTTACTCCACCCACCGAAAGTACGACAGACTTTATCCAGCAGCCCAGTCAGTGAAGATAGGTAAAACCCCACACGCCTCCTGGAAACCCTCCGCCACCCTGTAGGAAAAGCGCGTCAGCCACAACGCAGCGTCCATAGCACAGGCCACACCCTGTTCGCAGTGCAGATCGGCACCTGCAACAGCGCCGCCCCAGTCGACCACTCCGGTGCATTTTCCTACGACACTAGAAGAAACCCCTCGCTCCCAATCAAGCAATGGCCGAATAGATTTGCCTCGGTCGCAGAAGCGTCTGTGACCAATAACGTCAAAAAGCCACATCGTGCGTCGAACAGCGCTTACCCAAGGAGATCTGCATGCTGAAACCTCTGATGATGATTATCCTGCTAACCACCACCTGCCTGGCACAGGCCGGGTTGCACAACCAACTTGCCCTGTTTGCGCCAGGGCAGACCGATGGCCCGCCGATGTCGGTCGGGACCTCGGCAGGCCTGCCATGCGAGTCAGGCTTCAAGCTGGTTGGTAACGACTGCGAGCCTCTCGCCGAATTTGAGTGACCCTTTCACCAACCTACAGGCCCGGAATCAGCGCAACTTGGCACTTCCCCCCAACATGCCGCGCTCGACGATGAAATCGATCACCGCCTGCAACCCTTCTCCCTTCTTCAGGTTGCTGAAGGTCCAGGGCCGCTCGGGGCGCATACGATTGGTATCGCGCTCCATCACCTCCAGCGAGGCGCCCACATAGGGCGCCAGGTCTGTCTTGTTGATCACCAGGAAATCCGATTTGGTGATGCCTGGCCCGCCCTTGCGCGGGATCTTCTCGCCTTCGGCGACGTCGATCACGTAGATGGTCAGGTCGGCCAGCTCCGGGCTGAAGGTCGCGCTGAGGTTGTCGCCGCCGCTCTCGACAAAGATCACTTCAAGGTTACCGAACTTGCGCGCCAGCCCTTCCACAGCCGCAAGGTTCATCGAGGCATCCTCACGGATCGCAGTGTGCGGGCAGCCACCGGTTTCCACGCCGACAATACGCTCAGGCTCCAGGGCACCGGCTTCGGTGAGGATGCGCTGGTCCTCCTTGGTGTAGATGTCGTTGGTCACCACAGCGATGTGATAGTGATCACGCATGGCCTTGCACAGGCATTCGAGCAGCGCGGTCTTGCCGGAGCCGACCGGTCCACCGACACCGACACGCAGGGGTTGCTGGTAGTTTTCCATCTAGGCAGTCCTCAGGAACGGAACAAACGGGTGTATTGGGTTTCGTGGCGTGACGAAGCGATGGCCAGCAGCGGCAGGCCACCGCCGAGCTGGTCGTCTTCCAGCGCCAGGGCTTGATCGAGTACTGCGGGTAATTCCTCGCCCAGATCACGCAGCAGGCTCTGCGCCGCTTGCTGGCCGAACGGCACCAGCTTGACCCCGGCCATCACCGCCCCCTCCAGCCAGGCAAAGCCAAGGCCGAGGGCGAGCTGGCGCAGCGGGATCGACCAGTGCGCGCCAAGCCAGGCCATGCCGCCAAGCTGGCTGAGTTCAAGGCTGGGCCGCCAGGCCGGCGCCTGGCCCAGTTGCCAGCCATCGAGCAGGCGCGCCAGGGCGCTGCCGCGCTGCTGCTCTTCGAGGCGCAGCTCGGCGGTTTCGCGGTTGGCCAGCAGAAAGCGGCTCCAATGCGCAAAGGCTTGGGCGTCGCCCGCCTGGCAGGCACGGTACAGGCGCGCCAGCAGCGGCCAGTCGAGGTAGCCGAGGGTGTCGTGCAGTTGTTCACGCTGCCAGGCGGCGAAGCTGGCGGTATCTCGTACCCAGCCGGCTTCGACCGCCCACTCCAGGCCCTGCGAGTAGGTAAAGCCCCCCACCGGCAGGCCGGGGCTGGCCAGCTGCAGCAGGCGCAGCAGCGCCAGGTCGCTGTTCATCAGCCTGCCAGCACCAGCGCGGCACCGGCCAGCAGGCCGCCGCCGAAGGCCTTCTGCAAGCCGGCATGGCGGCGCAGCAGGCAACCGACGGCAAAGCCTGCGGCCAGCAGCAGGCCGCTGACGGTGACGAAGCCGGCGCTGAACTGCCAGAACGCGCTTGGCGTGGCCTCGACGCCATGGGCCCAGCCATGGAACAGGGCGAACACCGGCATGATCAGCGACAGCAGCAGTTGGCGGCTGGGCAGCAGCATGGCCGCGGCGGCCACCAGCAGGGAGCCGAGGATCATCTGCTCCATGCCGACCACATCACCGAACAGATGGCCGCACACCGCGCCGCCGAACATGGCCGCCAAGGTGGCCAGCGGCAGGGCCAGGGTGCGGCCGGTCAGCGCGGCAAGCACGCCGGTGCCGAGCAGCATCAGCAAATGGTCGAGGCCGGTCAGCGGGTGCAGAAGGCCATCCTGCAAGGGGTTGGTGTCGTGGCCTGGGTGGGCGAAGGCCGGCAGGGCCACCATCAGCAGCATCAGGGCGAAAGTCTTTTTCATGGTCAGCTCCAGGAGGTGTTCAGGAATGGGCTTGCAAGCGCACGAAGGGATGGTCGTGAGCGTGGCTGTGGCTGTGCGGTGCGCTCTGGTAGGCGCCGGCCTCGGGTTCGAACGGCGCCTGTTCGGCAGCCACCGTCAGCCCCAGGCCACGCAGCATGTCGTCGAGCACATGGTCATGCTGGTAACGCAGCAAACCCGGCTCGATCTGCAACGGCACATGGCGGTTGCCCAGGTGGTAGGCGGCGCGCGCCAGCAGGTGCGGGTCGCTGCAACGCACGGTCGATACCGCTTCGGGCGCGGCGAGCACACGAATCACCTGGCCACCTTCGGCATCGGCGAGCAGCTCGCCACCGCGCAGCAGGTGGCCGCGTTCGAGCATCAAGCCGGCATCACGGCCGTCGTCGAGGGTCACGCGCAGGCGGCTCTTGATCCGGCTGTCGACAGTCAGGGTGACGCTGCCGGTCACGGTTTCGGCGTCGGCGACCCGGCGGGTTAGTACGATCATGTTCACTCCTTTCAATCAAATCGGTCTTGCGGGCCTGGGGACGTGGGAACGGCGGTGCCACCCATCGCGGGGCAAGCCCGCTCCCACAGATACCCGTCCAGCCAAACCATTCAAAACAGGAAATAACGCTGGGCCAGCGGCAGTTCGCTTGCCGGCTCGCACACCAGCAGCTCGCCGTCGGCACGTACCTGGTAGGTCTGTGAGTCGACCTCGATCACTGGCTGCAGGGTGTTGTGCAGCATGTCTGCCTTGCGCACCTGTCGGCAGCCACGGGCCACGCCGATCAGGCTTTGCAGCTTCAGTTCCTCGGGCAGGCCACGGTCCATGGCGGCCTGGGACAGGAAGGTCATGCGCGTGGCATGCCGCGCCGTGCCCAGGGCACCGAACATCGGACGGTAGTGCACCGGTTGTGGCGTGGGGATCGAGCCGTTGATATCGCCCATGGGCGCGGTGACGATCATGCCGCCCTTGATCACCAGCGCCGGCTTGACCGCGAAGAACGCCGGTGCCCACAGCACCAGGTCGGCCAGCTTGCCCACTTCCACCGAGCCGACCTCGTGGCCGATGCCATGGGTCAGCGCAGGGTTGATGGTGTACTTGGCGATGTAGCGCTTGACCCGGAAGTTGTCGCTGTAGCTGCTGTCCGGCGCCAGTGGTCCGCGGCGCAGCTTCATCTGGTGCGCCACCTGCCAGGTGCGCAGCACCACCTCGCCGACCCGGCCCATGGCCTGGGAGTCGGACGAGGTCATGGCGAATGCGCCCATGTCGTGGAGGATGTCCTCGGCGGCGATGGTCTCGCGGCGGATGCGCGACTCGGCGAAGGCCACGTCCTCGGCGATGCTCGGGTCCAGGTGGTGGCAGACCATCAGCATGTCCAGGTGCTCATCGACCGTGTTGACGGTGTACGGCAGGGTCGGGTTGGTCGACGACGGCAGCACGTTGGCCTGCCCCGCCGCGCGGATGATGTCCGGGGCATGGCCACCGCCGGCACCCTCGGTGTGGAAGGTGTGGATGGTACGGTCGCCTATGGCGGCCAGGGTGTCTTCGATGCAACCGGACTCGTTCAAGGTGTCGGTGTGGATCGCCACCTGGATATCCATTTCTTCGGCCACGCCCAGGCAGCAGTCGATTGCCGCCGGGGTCGAACCCCAGTCCTCGTGCAGCTTGAGGCCCACCGCACCGGCAGCGATCTGCTCGCGCAACGCCTCGGGGCGCGAGGCGTTGCCCTTGCCCAGCAGGCCGATGTTGATCGGCAGGCTGTCGGCGGCCTGGAGCATGCGCGCCAGGTACCAGGGCCCGGGGGTGCAGGTGGTGGCGTTGGTGCCGGTGGCCGGCCCGGTGCCGCCACCGATGAAGGTGGTGACGCCGCTGGTCAGTGCTTCTTCGACCTGCTGCGGGCAGATGAAGTGAATGTGCGAGTCGATGCCACCGGCGGTGACGATCTTGCCCTCGGCGGCGATGACCTCGGTGCCCGGCCCGACCGCCACGGTCACACCGGGCTGCACGTCGGGGTTGCCGGCCTTGCCGATTGCGGCGATGCGCCCGTGCTTGACGCCGATATCGGCCTTGACGATGCCCCAGTGGTCGATGATCAGCGCGTTGGTCAGCACCAGGTCCATGGCCTCGGCCGCCAGCATCTGGCCCTGGCCCATGCCGTCGCGGATCACCTTGCCGCCGCCGAACTTGACCTCTTCGCCATAGACCGTGAAGTCTTTCTCCACCTCCACCCACAGCGCGGTGTCGGCCAGGCGCACGCGATCGCCGACGGTGGGGCCGAACATGTCGGCATAGGCCCGACGGGAAATACGGCTCATACCTTGCTCTCCAGCGCGCCCATGACCTTGCCCTGGAAGCCATACACTTCACGCTTGCCGGCGTAGGCCACCAACTGCACGGTGCGCGCCTGGCCCGGCTCGAAACGCACGGCGGTGCCGGCCGGGATGTCCAGGCGAAAGCCCAGGGCCGGCTCGCGCTCGAACACCAGGCAATCGTTGACTTCATAAAAGTGGTAGTGCGAGCCGACTTGCACCGGCCGGTCGCCATGGTTGGCCACACTGACGCTGACCGTGGCGCGGCCGACGTTGAGTTCGATGTCGCCGGCGGCGACCTGGACTTCTCCGGGGATCATGGGCAGCACCTCAGACGATAGGGTCATGCACGGTCACCAGCTTGGTGCCGTCGGGGAATGTGGCTTCGACCTGGACGTCGTGGAGCATCTCCGGCACGCCGTCCATCACCTGTTCGCGCACCAGCACTTCGCGGCCCAGGCTCATCAGCTCGGCCACCGTGCGGCCATCGCGGGCGCCTTCGAGCACCGCCGCGCTGATCAGCGCCACGGCCTCCGGGTAGTTGAGCTTCAGGCCACGGGCCAGGCGCCGTTCGGCCAGCAAGGCGGCAGTGAACAGCAGCAGTTTGTCTTTCTCTCTTGGGGTCAGCTCCATGGAGGCTCTCTTCAGGTGGCCCAGATGCGCGGCGGGCACGGCGCCAGGCCGAGCACGGCCGGGCGCAGCAGGTGCCAGAGGCGCTGCAGGTGGTGTTGCAGGTGTTGGTTGTCATGGTCGAGCAGGCGAATCACCAGCAGTTGCCCGAGCAGGGTCGCGCCGGCTGGCGTGGGCAGTTCATCCAGCAGTGCGCGCACCTGCTCCAGCACCTGTGCGTCCGCGGGCGCTGCACAGAAGGTGGCGAGCAATGGGTGGCCGCCGAGCTTGTCCAGGCGCCCGCCGTCGATGCGCAGGCGCTCGTGCAAGCCGGGGTCGTCGGGCAGTTCGATGCACAGTCGGCTGTCGAGGGCGCCCTGCTCGAACCGTTCATTCATCACCGGGCGGCCCAGGCACAGGGTTTCCCAGGCCAGCAGGCGGGCACCGGGCGCCAGGGTGAAACGGCTGTCGAGGCTGGCGCGGGCGCCATTGAAGAAGATGCTGTCCTGGGGCAGCCACTCCAGGGTGCTGCCGGCCGCCAGGTGGAAGCGCTGCGCCAGCCGTGCGGTCGGGCCGATACTGCGGTAGAACTTGCTGGCGCCGGGCATGGTCAGCAGCGCATGGCTGCCCGCTTCAAGGTGAATGTCCAGCTCCAGGCGGTCACCGGCGACGATGCCGCCGGGCGGGTGCAGCACATAAACGTGGCATGGTGCGCCCTCGGGGTAGAACGGCCGCTGCACCAAAAGAGGTCCGACATGGCGGCGCGCACCAAGCCGGGTCACGCCCTCGCGCTGGACGAAGCGCAGCTGCAGGTGCGCGCTCCAGCCCGCCTGCTCGTCGTGTGCCGTGTGCTGCTCCGGCAAGGACATCCCAAACCCCCGTCATCCGTGGCCTGGGCCGCTCTGGCGTGGCGTCTTGAACACCATGCCAGCGCGGCTGCCTGACCAATCGATCAAAATTGATGAACGGGATGTTGCAGGTTGCAGGCCAAGTAATCAGATGAATCCGAATGAATTTTCCTACTATGCATTCAATCGACGCTGCCACGGGCCTCGCACTGCGCAAATGCGGGGCAAAAGCGCGCCCTCAAGCGGTGCCGACGGCGTTACACTCACGCCCCAGGAAAATGCACAGCACAGGAGCTCCGATGCAATTCGCCGCTGCCATCCCCATCCTGCGGATCTTTTCGGTCGACAAGGCCCGGGAGTTCTACCTTGATTTCCTCGGTTTCACCCTCGACTGGGAGCACCGTTTCGCCGCCGACCTGCCGCTGTATATGCAGGTCCATCGCGACGGGCTGATCCTGCACCTGTCCGAACACCACGGCGATGCCACCCCGGGTTCGGCGATTTTCGCCCGAGTCGAAGACCTCAAGGCCCTGGAACGGGAACTGCAGGCCAAGCAGTACGGCTACTCCCGCCCGCATGCCGAAAAGGTCGACTGGGGCCTGGAAATGCAGATCGCCGACCCGTTCGGCAACCGCCTGCGCTTCTGCCAGCAGATCGACGAGTCCGATGGCCAGCAATAAACGCGCGCTGGCGCGCCTGGAGCGGGAAATGGTTGCCTGCCTCACCGAGGCCTGCGCCACTGCCCAGGCCGAGATCGTCGGCTTTGCCTGGCTCACCCACCAGGTCGACCTCGACGACTTCCCCGCCAGCCTGCGCATCACCTGGGTGTTCACTGATGACACGGCCAAGGCCGATGCCCTGGCTGGTGCGGCCAAGGCGCGGATACTGGCGCTGACCAGCCAGGCACTGGCCGAGGCCGGCGTGCAGTTGGACCATGTGGGCTGGCATGTGCGCTATGACAGTGAAGAGGCCTGCTGGCGCGATCATGGCGGGGACTGGAATCGGCGGTTGCGCTGAGTTTGTGACCATTTTGGATCGTGTGAGGGCTGGCAGGTGCATGGCGATAGATCTGCAGCGCTCTCAAGATCGAGCGCCGCCCGCGCGGCGCATCGCTGGCAAGCCAGCTCCCACAGTTTATTTCGGGCCAATTATTCCTGTGAAAGTACCGGCGCCTGCCTTGGTGCATGTCTTGAGTCATGTGTGGCGGCGGCAACGCCCACGCTGAAACCGCGTCGTACCAACAAGGCGGACAGCGATGAGCTTGCAGGAGTGACTAGCCCGAAACAGATGTGGGAGCTGCGGTTCGCCGCTGCGGCTTGCCAGCGATGCGCCGCGCGGGCGGCGCTCGATCTCATAGGCGCTGCAAAAACACCGACGAACACCTGGTGGCTCTCACTCAATCTCCCGGCAGGCACCTAGCGGCCCAACTCAAACCCTGAATCAACCAACAACCCAGCCACCACCCAGCCACCCCCCAGCCAATTCGTGACTGGCCGTTTCCGATCCGCGCCGGATGTATTAAGGTGGCGTGGTGCGCATATAACAGCAGCCCGCCGTGTTCGGGCTTTGAGCTATGAGGGTGTCATGAGCAACGCAAGCATTAACTGGGACAAGCTGGGCTTCGACTACATCAAGACCGACAAGCGTTACCTGTCCGTATGGCGTAACGGCGAGTGGGACAAGGGCACCCTGACCGACGACAACGTGCTGCACATCAGTGAAGGCTCCACCGCCCTGCACTATGGCCAGCAATGCTTCGAGGGCCTGAAGGCTTACCGTTGCAAGGACGGCTCGATCAACCTGTTCCGCCCCGACCAGAACGCCGCTCGCATGCAGCGCAGCTGCGCCCGCCTGCTGATGCCGCACGTGCCCACCGACGTGTTCATCGATGCCTGCAAGCAAGTGGTCAAGGCCAACGAGCACTTCGTTCCGCCGCACGGCAAGGGTGCCCTGTATCTGCGCCCGTTCGTGATCGGCACCGGTGACAACATCGGCGTGCGCACCGCGCCCGAGTTCATCTTCTCGATCTTCGCCATCCCGGTGGGTTCGTACTTCAAGGGCGGCATGAAGCCGCACAACTTCCAGATTTCCAGCTTCGACCGTGCCGCCCCTCAGGGCACCGGCGCGGCCAAGGTCGGTGGCAACTATGCCGCCAGCCTGCAGCCGGGCGCCGAAGCGAAGAAAGCCAACTTCGCCGACGCCATCTACCTGGACCCGCTGACCCACACCAAGATCGAAGAGGTCGGCTCGGCCAACTTCTTCGGCATCACCGCCAACAACGAGTTCGTCACCCCGAAATCGGCTTCGGTACTGCCGGGTATCACCCGCCTGTCGCTGATGGAACTGGCGCAATCGCGCCTGGGCCTGACCGTGATCGAAGGCGATGTCGAGATCAACAAGCTCGACCGCTTCATCGAAGCCGGCGCCTGCGGCACTGCCGCGGTGATCACGCCGATCGGCGGCATCGAGTACAACGGCAAGCTGCACGTGTTCCATGACCTGGAAAAGGTCGGCCCGGTCACCCAGAAGCTCTACAACGAGCTGACCGGCATCCAGAGCGGTGACGTCGAAGCACCGGCTGGCTGGATCGTCAAGGTCGCCTGATCCGGCGCGTTGACAAGAACGGGGCAGGCCAGCGATGGCCTGCCCCGTTTTCGTTTATGTGTACATCCGGCAACACTCTGTAGGCATTTCCTGCACTAAGCAGTGAACCTGCCTACAAAAAAGCGGTCTTTGGCTGACGGTCAATTCACCCGACCGGATCGCCGGCCCAGTCATCGGGCCTTCATTTGCCCCGTTTCAGCGAAGACCACCATGCCAGACAAGCAGCCCGCCAACTCCGCCCTCCCCGCCCTGCGCGGCAGCCTGATCGCCGCCCTGATCGCCCTCGCCGCCCCGGCCCATGCCGAAGAGCCGGCCAGCGATGCACGCTGGGTCAGCGACAGCCTGAGCACCTACGTGCGCAGTGGCCCCACCGATGGCCACCGGATCGTCGGCTCACTGAAGTCGGGGCAGAAAGTCAGCCTGGTGACCAGCCAGGGCAACTACAGCCAGGTGCGCGGCCAGAACGGCGACCTGGTGTGGATCCTCAGCAGCGACCTGCAGGCGCTGCCGGGCCAGAGCGAGCGCCTGCCGCAGCTCGACCAGCAGGTGGCCGACCTGTCCGGCCAGTTGAAAACCATCGACGACAGCTGGAAGAGCCGCGTGCAAGGCATGCAAGAGACCTTGGACTCGCGCAAGGCGCTGATCGACGAATTGGAAACCCGCAACAAGGCGCTCAACGAGCAACTCGCCGAGGCCCAGTCGAACCTGCGCGATACCCAGGCCCGGTTGGGGGATGAAAACAAGCAGGTGATGATGCGCTACATGGTCTACGGCGGCAGCATTGCCGGTGCCGGGTTGCTGCTGGGGTTGATCCTGCCGGCGCTGACCCGGGGGCGAAAGCGTAACGACCGGTGGTTCTGAGGCGATCTTCTTTACGCCCCATCGCGGGGCAAGCCCGCTCCCACGCATTTGCATGCTCCCAGGAAGCGGGAACTCAGCCCACGTGGGAGCGGGCTTGCCCCGCGATGAGGGTCGATCATGTCACGCCGAACGGTTGGTCACCCCAAACGGCACATGCACCGACGGCACCACCGTGCTGGTGCTTTTCAAATGCCCGGACTGGTCATCGAAGAAGATGTGCGGCTTGAGCACCTGCAGCACCCGACGTTTCTCGATGCCACCGAGGAAGAACGCATCGTTGGCCATCACCCCCCAGCTCTTCAAGGTGTTCAACGCCCGCTCGTGGGATGGCGCGTTGCGCGCGGTGACGATCGACACCCGCAGGCGGTTCTCGTAGCTGGGGTGGGCCAGTTTGAACTGTTCCTCCGCTGCCTGTATCCGCGCAATGCGCACGAAGAACTCCTTCAGCGGGCCGGGGTTGTGCGGCTGGGCCTTGTTCAGCACTTCGTGGGCATGGAAGCTGCCCAGCCCGCCCGACTGCATCACCGCCTCCGACTCGTCCCCGGCCAGCACGCCATCGAAGTCGAAGGCGATGCGCAGGTTGTCGTCGCTTTCGTCGTCATCGAACTGCGAGTCGAGCACCTGCCCGGCCGGGTAGCCGGCCTGGATCGCCGCGTCCACATGCTGCTTGTCGGCGGACAGGAACAGCGCGATGTTCAGTGCCGGGATGTATTCATAAGGCGAGCGGCCCTGGGTGAAGATCGCCCGGGTCATGTTCAGCCCGTAATGGCCGATGGTCTTCATCACCCGCAAACCGGTGTCGGGGTCGTTCTGCGACAGCAGCACCACCTCCACCAGCGGGTCCTCCGGGTCTTCGCGCAGGTCATTGAGCGCCAGCAGGCGCTTGATGAACGGGTAGGCGATGCCCTTGCCCAGCGGCACGTCCAGGTGCTGCTCCTGGTATTTGCGGTACTGCGCTTCGCCGTCGCGGCGGAACACCGCATCGGCTTCGCTGAGGTCAAACACCGCGCTTGACGCGACACCAATCACCAGGCGGTCGTCCAGTTCGAAGGGCATGCTGGATTCCTTGTCTTGTAGGGCAGATGTTCAGGTGTCGCTGCGCCCCTGCAGGCGCGACGACCAGTCTTCGACCTGGCGTTGCGCCAGGCGCTTTTCCAGGGTCCGCCGCCAGTTCGGTACCAGCGGCAGCGCCAGGCATTCCTGCAGCAGTTCAGGCTCCAGGCATTTGTCGAACAGCACCGCCGACAGCCGCGCCACCGACCATAACCCGTGGGGGCGTTCGACCAGTTGCAGGCTGTCGCCCGCCTGCACCTCGCCTTCCTCCACGACCCGGTAGTACCAGCCGGTGCGCCCGCTCTGCTGCACCCGCAGGGCCATCTGCGCCACGTCGAAACGCTCGTTGAGTTTCCAGCACGGCATGCGCCCCTGGGAGATTTCCAGCAAGGCGGTGCCTACCCGGATGCGGTCGCCCAGGCAGACATCGGCCTCGGTCCAACCGGTGCTGCTGAAGTTTTCGCCAAAAGCGCCGGGCTGCGCCAACAGCGGGTGCTCGCCCAGCTCGGCAGCCCAAGCGGCGTAGTGTTCACGGGGATAGTGATGGATGGCTTTCTCGACCCCGCCGTGTACGCGCAGGTCCCCTTGTTCGTCGCCCACGATACCCAGCGCGGTCACCTGCAAGGCGCCCTGGCGGGGCTGCTTGTCGATAGCGCTGTGCGAGCCTGGGCGGGTGAAGGGCCGGGCGATACCGGTGAGCAGGCTGTCGAGGCGCGGGCTGGACGGGATCATGGGAAGCTCTCGTGAGATGACCCAAGCGAGCTTACACGAGACCCCGCGCCCTCCCAAAGGCTCCTGGCTACTTGCCGCGCGCTTTGTTGTAGATGGTCTTGGCACGGTCGGCCGAGGCCTGACACTTGGCCATGTCACCGCTGGCCTTGGCGTCCTTGGCTTCCTTGAGCAGGTTATGGTAGTCGTGCGCCATACCGCCATGCAGCGCCTGGCCATCGGTTTTGCTGATGTACTCCAGGTCATTGATCTTGGCATCGCAGTTGGTCGCCGCGCTGTCCTCGGCCTGTGCGGCAAAACTCAGTACCGAGGCAATCACTAGCAGTGTCATGGATTTCATGGAGCGTTCTCCTGGGAAATAGCCGGACTGCTGAAAGGTCGGCGGCACAACGCGCCGACGCAGCGACAAGAATAGTGCTCCAGCACACGCCCTGCGCGGGCTTCAGCCAAACGGCAGAGGCCGTTCGCTGAGCAGGAAATCAATGAACACGCGCACCTTCAACGGCATGTGCCTGGCCTGCGGGTAAACCAGCATGAAGGGCCGCGAGGTGCCGCCAAAATCCGCCAGTACCTCCACCAGTTCACCGCTGTCCAGGGCGTCCTGCACAGTGAAGCGGTAGGCCTGCATCAGGCCGCCGCCGTGACGCACCAGTGTGCTGGTGGCGAGGAAATCGCCCAAGCAAGTGAAGGCGCCCTGGGTGTCCAGCTCGATCAGTTGCCCGTCGCGCTGGA
Organism: Pseudomonas sp. TWI923; assembly: GCF_039673365.1. Classification (NCBI taxonomy): domain Bacteria; kingdom Pseudomonadati; phylum Pseudomonadota; class Gammaproteobacteria; order Pseudomonadales; family Pseudomonadaceae; genus Pseudomonas; species Pseudomonas sp. TWI923. The sequence goes on from NZ_JBDJLM010000061.1 coordinate 15,719, forward strand.
AGCTCCAGGGCGGGCGGCGCCCACTGCTGGGCATCTCGAACTGGATGCAGTCGTGCCCGGCCAGGTCATCCGGTGTCTGCGGCACCCCCGCCCGGGCCAGATAGCCCGGGGTGGCGACGATCACCAGCTCGGCATCCTCCAGGCGTCGAGCCACCAGCCGCGAGTCAGCCGGGGCGCGGCCGCGGATGGCCAGGTCGAACTGCTCCTCGGCGAAATCGACATTGCGGTTGCTGACGTGCACATCCACCAACACCTGCGGATAGCGTTCGCGAAAGCGCGGCAACAACGGCAGCAGGCGGTGGTGGGCATAGGGTGTCGGCGCGCTGATGCGCAGCCGGCCGCTGGGCTCGAGCTGCCCGCCCGTCACCTGCCGCTCGGCCTCCACCAGTTGCCCCAAGGCCTGGCGGCATTGCTGGTAGTAGGCTTGCCCGGCCTCGGACAGGCGCATCTGCCGGGTGGTACGCACAAACAGGCGCACGCCCAGGCGCTCTTCCAGGCGGGCCACCGACCGGCTCACGGCGGCAGGCGTGACACCGGCCAAGGTGGCCGCCTCGGTGAAGCTGCCGGCGTCGGCGGCAAGGCAGAACAGCTCCAGGCTGCCCAGTTGCAGGTCATCGAAATGGCGGGTCATGGCGGCTCGATTAATTACACGGTGTATCGATTGAAATGCCATGCGCCTCATTTTTCAAGCGAGCGTTGCAACTTACAGTGATTCCACCCCGAGCCAAGGCTCATCCACTGGAGATCACCCCATGAGCAACCCACGCACCGTCATCATCACCGGCGCATCCAGCGGCCTGGGCTTCGCCCTCGCCCAGGCCTTCCTCGAACGCGGCGACAACGTGGTCGGCAACGCCCGCAGCCAGGCGCGCCTGGACGCCGCCGCCGCGCAGTTGGGCAACCCGGCCGGGTTCGTCGGCGTGGCCGGCGACATCGCCGAAAAAGCTACCGCCGAGCGCCTGTTCGCCACCGCGCTGGAGGCCTTTGGCCGGGTGGATATCCTGGTCAACAATGCCGGCATCTTCATCCCGAAACCGGTGGTGGACTACAGCGAAGCTGACGTCGATGCGTTGGTCGGCACCAACCTCAAGGGCTTCTTCTACCCTGCCCAGGCCGCCGCGCGGGTGATGCAGCAACAAGGGCACGGGCACATCATCGCCATCACGGCCTCGATCGCCCTGCAACCCGATACCCGGGTACCGGCGCTGCTGCCGGTGCTGGTCAAGGGCGGCCTGAACCAGGCGGTCAAGGGCCTGGCTTTGGAGCTGGCGGGCAGCGGCGTGCAGGTCAACGCCGTGGCCCCGGGGATCATCGACACCCCACTGCACGGCGGCCAGGCCGAAGGGCTGGGCGCGCTGTCGCCGAGCGGCCGTACCGGCCAGCCGCAGGATGTGGTGGACGCCGTGCTGTACCTGACCGACGCACGCTTCGTCAGCGGCGTCATCCTGCCCGTCGACGGTGGCAGCACCGCCGGCACCTGGCACTGAACACGCAGAGGATCGAACCATGCCTTATGTCCATATCCGCGTCACCGATGAAGGCGTCAGCGCCGAGCACAAGCGCCAGTTGATCGAAGGCACCACGCGACTGTTGCAGGAGGTGCTGGGCAAACCACCGGCCAGCACGTTCGTGGTGATCGAAGAGGTGCCCACCGACAATTGGGGGGTGGGCGGCGAGACGGTGACGGCGTTGCGCCAGCGCGAGCGGGGTTGAAGCCATTCGCTTGCAGGAGCGGCTTTAGCCGCGAAGCAAGCGGCCCCGGCCTTGCCGGGGTTCGCGGCTGAAGCCGCTCCTACAGGGACCGCGCAGAGCTTGAGACTTGCCGGCGCAGCGTCGGCGCGGGCGCCTCGTCGATCTGCGCCGTGCTCAACCACGCCGTCTCCCTGAGCATCAACGAACACACCGCCACCAGCGCCAGCGCCGCTGCCCCGTACAACGCCACACCCAACGGGTCGTGGTTGGTGAGGATGAGGATCGCCGTGGCAACGCTGGATGCCGTGCCCCCGCCCAACGCCGCGCCGATCTGATAGCTGGCGGAAATCCCCGAATAGCGCATCTCGCGCGGGAACTGCTCGCCGAGGAACGCCGGGATCGGTCCCTGGGTCGCGCCCATCAGCAGGCCGACCAGGCTGTAGGCGCACAGCGCTATGGCAAAACTCTTCATGTCGACCAAGGCAAAGAAGGCAAACAACCCCAGCGCCATCACCAAGGCACCGAACACCATCACCGGGCGCCGCCCGAGGCGGTCGGACAGGTGCCCGAACAGCGGCGCCGACAAGACGATGGCCACCGACAGGGTCAGGTCGAACATCAGTGCCTGGGTGCTGCCGAACCCGGCCTGGGTGGCGTAGGTGAGAAAGAAGGTGCTGCCGATGTAGGCGATGGTGCAGTAGCCGAAGGCGATGCCGGTGCACAGCAGCAGTTGCCGGGGCCGCTGGCGCAGCGCTTCGGCCAACGGTGCCTGCGCCGGCTTAGCCGCAGGCGCGGCAAGCGACATGGGCGTCTTGAGCCGCGCATACAGGCCGATCAGCACCAGGCTGCCGCCGAGCCAGAACGGAATGCGCCAGGCGAAATCCACCAGGTTGTCGTTGGCCGCGGCGCTGACGATGGCGAATACCCCGGCGCCGAGAATCCCGCCGACGCCGATGCCCATGCTCGTGAAGCTGCCCCACAGCCCGCGCCGTCCGGGTGGCGCCGACTCGATGCCGAACAGCGCCGCGCCGCCCCACTCGCCGCCGGCGGCGAAACCCTGGATCAGGCGCAACAGCACCAGCAGCACCGGCGCGGTCACGCCGATGCTGGCGTGGCTGGGCAGGCAGCCGATCAGGAAGGTACTCAGGCCCATCAGCAGCAAGGTGGCGACCAACACCTTCTGCCGGCCTATGCGGTCGCCGTAGTGGCCGAACACCAAGCCGCCCAGAGGCCGGGCGAAGAAGCCGGCACCAAAGGCGCTGAACGCCACCAGGGTCGCCGTCAGGTGGTCGAGCCCGGGGAAGAATACCTGGGGGAAGACCAGCGCGGCGGCGGTGCCGTAGATGATGAAGTCGTAGAACTCCAGCGCGGTACCCAGGCCGGAGACGCAAAAGGTCCGCAAGGCGGAGCGGGATGAAGCGGTGTGCGCATGCATTGTTTTTATTCTCGGAATGCAGGTGGGCTCAGAAGCGTTGGAAGCCGGCCTTGGCCAGTTGCAGCGGGGTGCCCGCCACGTAGTCCAGCGCGCAATGTTCGGTGTCGATGCCGACGCTGAGCAGGGTTTCCCAGCGCTCGGTGTCGGGCATGGCCATGTCCGGATGGAAGCAGATCGGCGCGCTGTCGCCGGCCGCGCCGCACATCGCCTCGGCACGGGCGCGCAGGTCGGCGTCGGTCATCTGGCCGATCACCTGCTGCAGATGGCCCAGGCGTCCGAGGGTGTCGGCGCGGTCGGCGACCTGCTCGCCCTGGCTCAGCTGGGGGTCGAGGAAATGGTTGGTGTGCAGCAGCCAGCCATCCTCGCGGGGCAACACCAACGCCGTGCGCTCGGGGCTCAGTTCGATGCTCACCGCGCGCGGGCTGCGGTCCTCGCGGGAAAACACGGTGAGCACGGTGGACGCACTGACCCGCGCCGAGCGCGCCAGCTCCACGGCCTCGTCGACGCTGCGGGCGTCTTCCAGCAGGCGCCGGGCGATGGCATGCACCGGCACGCCGCCGCTGGCGTTGTCGCTGGCGTGGTGGAGGATGTTGAAATGCAGGCCTAGGCCTGCGCTGTTCACCCCCAGCTTGGCCAGCATGCCGAACTCGCAGAACAGCTTGACCTGCATGCCGCGCGCCGTGTGCAGCCCGAGCATCAGGCCGTGCGGGCACAGGCTGTCATGCCAGTCCCAGGTCTGCAGGGTCTGCGGCGCTCGCGCACCGCGCGGGGCGTGCACGCTGGTCGAGCATTCGTGGTGGCGGGTACGGGCGGCCAGGACTTCGGTACGGGCGTTGAGGGCGGCCAGTTGCCACAGCGGCAGGTCGGCGCCCTTGGCCATGCCGATCACCTCGGCGGCCAGCTCCGGGCTCCAGGCCTCCAGCGCGGCCAGGCTGTTTTCGCCGATGCGCTGGGCCTCGCCCAGGCTCACGCCGACCCTGGGGAAGAAGCCCAGGTACAGCTCGGTGGTGTGGCGGACTTGCTCGGCGAACAGCGCGCCGAGCTGCGCACCGCGTGCCAGCGGGTCGCGGATGTCGGTGACGAAGGTGTGGATCTTCACTGCGGGGAACTCCTGGTACGGCAGGCTCGATGTTCAGACAAGCCTAACCACGCCGCCGCAGGCGATCATCGCCCTGCCCCGCACAACTTTTGTGCCCAGGCGGAAAAACTCAGGCGTGCAAACCTTGCTCACGCAAGTGCTCATGCAGCAGGGCGATGAAAGCCTGCACCTTGCGCGTATTACGCCGGTGCGGCAGGTACAGCACGTGCACCCAGGGGCCGAAGGCGCTCAGGGCGCGCCAGTAGTCTGGCAGCACCTCGACCAGCTCGCCGCGGGCCAGGTACGGCGCCGCGCACCAGGTGGGCACGAATTGCAGGCCCTGGCCGTCGAGCAGGCAGGCCAGCAGAAAATCGAAGTTGTCACTGAGCAAGCGCGGGGTGGGCTGGCGTACCCGCAGGGCCTGGCCGTCGCGCTCGATCCACCAGAAACTGCGGTTGAGCAACGGGTGGCGCAGCAGCAGCCAGTCGTGCTGGGCGTAGTTGTCCAGGGTGATGTCTACGCCGCGCCGCTGCAGATAGGCTGGGCTGGCACAGAGGATCACTCGGTTCTCGATCAGCGGCTGGGCGATCAGCTCGGGCTGGTCGGTGGGGCCGTCGCGCAGCGACAGGTCGTAACCGCCGTCGATCAGGTCCTCGTTGGCGTCGTTGAGGTTCACCTCCAGGCGCACCTGCGGGTGTTCGCCCATGAAGCGGCAGCACACCTGGTTGAGAAACGCCGGGCCGAACGAGGGTGGCGCGGTGATGCGCAGGGTGCCGCGCAGTTCATGCTGCAACTGCTCGACCTCCTCGGTGACCAGCTGCAGATGCATCAAGGCCTGGCGCGCGCCGTCCAGGTACAGGCTGCCGGCCTCGGTCAGGGCCATGCGCCGGGTGGTGCGTTCGAACAGGCGCACACCCAACTCCGCCTCCAGGTGGGCAACGGCCTTGGTGATCGCCGACGGCGTCTTGCCCAACTGCTCGGCGGCGCGGCTGAAACTGCCGTGCTCGGCGGCGGCGACGAAGATGGTCAGGGCCGTCATTTTGTCCATGGTTGGTTCCTGTCAGGCACAAGTGGGAGTACGAAGCAGTATCCATCCAGAGCCGAGGTGTGGGCAAACAGCGGGCCGCTTCGCGACCCTATCGCCGGCAAGCCGGCTCCCACACCGACCGCGTCAGCCTCATGCCTAGTGGTGTACCTGTGGGAGCCGGCTTGCCGGCGATAGGGCCACGTCGCACTCTTTCCCCAACGCAAAAAGAGTTGTGCCCAAGACTGCGTTTAACCGATCCCCCAGCTTGGCTAGCCTGCGGCCTGATCAAAACAACAACGAGGCACCCGATGAAGCCGCTGCTCACACTCGCCCTCGGCGCAGGCCTGGCCTGCACCGCCCTGCCCGGCCTCGCCGCCGTGGACCTGATCCTGCACAACGCCAAGGTCTACACCGCCGCGCCCGGTCAGCCGTTGCAGCAGGCCGTGGCGGTGGACGGCGAGAAGATCGTCGCGGTGGGCTCGGACCAGGCCGTGCTGCGCCTGAAAACCGCCGGCACGCAGGTCATCGACCTGGGCGGCAAGGTGCTGATGCCGGGCATGCTCGACTCCCATTCCCACGCCATCAAGGGCGGCCTGCAACTGGAGCTGGCCAACCTGGCCGGCGAGCAACTGCCCCTCGACGAGCTGGAGCGGCGCCTGCGCCAGTGGCGCGACGACGGCAAGGCCCGGCGCGGCGAGTTCCTCAGCGTCGGCGGCCTGCCACCGACCTACTGGGACGATCTACCGGCCCTGGAGCAGCGCTTCAATCACGGCGAGTGGGCCACGCAACCGATCCTGTTCGCCGCCAACGACATGCACACCGGCTGGGCCAACCAAGCCATGCTCCAGCGCGCCGGGGTGAATGCCGCCAGCATCGCCGCCCTGCCCGAGGACGCCCGCAATACCATCGGCCGTCACCCGGACGGCACGCCCAATGGTTTCCTGGTCGACGCCAGCCTGTACCCGGTCACTGATCTGCTGCCACCGCTGAGCCGGGACACCTTGCTGACCGCCGGTCGCATGGCCCTGGACTACTACAAGCAGCTGGGTATCACCGGCTGGATGGACCCACTGGCAAACGAGCTGCCGGGCGCCGACGTGAACAACGACTCCCTGGGCGTGCTGCCGGTGTACAAGGCCCTGGCCGAAAACGGCGAGCTCACCGCCCACGTCGCCGCGCTGCTGATGGCCGACAGCAAGGCCGGCCCCGCCGACCTGGACGAACTGGACAAGGTGCGCCAGCAGTTCATCGACGTACCCAACCTCACCCTGCCGGGCATCAAGGTGTTCGCCGACGGCGTGGCCGAGATGCCGGCGCAGAGCGCGGCGATGCTTGAGCCCTACCGCAACTCCGGGCAACGCGGCGAACTGCTGCTGGACCCGGCGCATTTCGGCGAGCTGGTCAGCGCCGCCGATGCCCGTGGCTGGCTGGTGCACGTGCACGCCATCGGTGACCGCGCGGTGCGCGTGGCGCTCGATGGCATCGAACAGGCGCGGCGCGCGCGTCACAGCGGCATTGCCCATTCGATCACCCACCTGCAGATGGTCAGCCCCAAGGAGTACGCGCGTTTCCGCCAGCTCGACGTGATCGCCTCGATGCAGCTGTACTGGGCCAGTGCCGACGAGGCCAACCTCGACCTGGTCAAGCCCTACGTCAGCGCAATGGCCTTCATGCACACCTTCCCGGCCCATTCGCTGCTGAACAACGGAGCGACCATCGCTGGCGCCAGCGACTGGCCGATCAGCACCCCGGAGCCATGGAAGGCCATCTACCAGGCCATCACCCGCAAGGGTCCCAAGGGCGTGCTCAACGCCGGCGAAGCCATCGACCTGCAGACCATGCTGCAGGCCTATACCCTCAACGCCGCCCGGGCCATGGGCCTGGAGCGGCAGGTCGGCTCGCTGGAAGTGGGCAAGCAGGCGGACATGATCGTGCTCGACCGCGATGTGCTGAGCCTAGCCCCGCAGGTGCTGCGCGATACCCAGGTGCTGCAGACCTGGTTCGCCGGCAAGCGTATCTACGCACGCTGAGGCGGCGGCATCATTGGCGCAGGCGCTCCAGCGCCTCCAGCACGTGTCCGATGGCGCGCTCCGGCTCGCCCTCGCGACAGGCGATACCGAGCTGGCGCCACAGCCCCGGGCGCAAAGGCCGCCGGAGCACACGCGGATCGTGCTGCGGGCCTTCACCCTCCTGGGGCAACAGGGTCGCGCCGTACCCCGCGCCCACCAGGCTCTTGATCGCGTCGTTGAAATTCAGTTCGATGCGTGGCTCGGGGTAGAGCCCGGCGGCGGCGAACCACTCCGAAGTCACCCGCGACAACTGCGTGGTGCTGTCGTTGAGGATCAGTGCCCGCCCGGCCAGCCAGGCCGGCGTGACCCGCGCCGGCGGGCGCCAGTCGGCGGGCACGTAGGCCAGGATCGGGTCGCGGCGCCAGGGCGTCAGTTTCAGCCCCTTGCCTGCCACCTGTGGCAACGCCACCAGGCCGATGTCCAGGGTGCCTTCGCGCAGACGGGCCAGCGAGGCCTGCGAGGTCAGCACCTGCACCTGGACATCGATACCTGGGTGGTCCACCCGCAACGCCTCCAACGCCTGCGGCAGCAGATGCGCGATGGCGCCGGTCGATGCGCCCAGTCGCACCCGCCCGGTCAGGCCCTCGACCTGCCGACGTACTTCATCCAGCGCCTGGTCGGCGTCGGCCAGCAGCCGCCGGGCACGGGCCAGCAGGGTTTCGCCGATGGCGGTCGGGCGTACCTGGCCCCGGGTGCGGGTGAGCAGGGGCGCGCCGATGCGTGCCTCAAGCTCGGCCACGTGCAGGCTGATGGTCGGCGGTGCCAGATTGAGCTGGCGGGCGGCGTCGGCGAAGGAGCCGTGTTCGGCAATCACCACCAGGGTGCGCAGGCGGTCGAGGCTGATTTCTCGCATGGGGTTTCCCGCTCCCACAATGTAGGGTTCAATACAGGTGTTATCGTTCAGGATTAATGAACTTGACGATCATGATATTCAAATTTTCTTTCGTCCAGCCGCAAGCGAGGATACGCCCACTCCCCTCCACCACGGACACACTCCATGACCCTGCCCCTTGTCTTCATCGACGGCGACCAAGGCACCACTGGCCTGCAGATCCACGCGCGCCTGCAAGGCCGCCAGGACCTGCGCCTGCTCACCCTGCCCGAGGCCGAACGCAAGGACCCAGCGCGGCGCAGCGAGGCGATCAACAGCGCCGACATCGCCCTGCTGTGCCTGCCCGATGACGCTGCCCGCGACGCTGTGGCGACGCTGCGCAACCCGGCGGTACGGGTGATCGATGCCAGCTCCGCGCACCGTACCGCGCCAGGCTGGGTATACGGCCTGCCGGAGCTCGACCAGCACCAGGCCGAGCGCATCGCCGCCAGCAGCCGGATCAGCAACCCCGGCTGCTACCCCACCGGCGCCATCGCCCTGCTGCACCCGCTGGTCAAGGCCGGGCTGCTGCCAGCGGACTATCCGCTGAGCATCCATGCCATTTCCGGCTACAGCGGCGGTGGCCGGGCGGCGGTCGAGCGCCATGAACAGCCCGCCGAAGGCTATCTGCCAACCTTGCAGCTGTATGGCCTGGAGCTGGCGCACAAGCATGTGCCGGAAATCCAGCAGCACGCCGGGCTCAGCGCCCGCCCGCTGTTCGTGCCCGGCTACGGCGCCTATCGCCAGGGCATCGTCCTGAGCATCCCCCTGCAACTGCGGCTGTTGCCCGGCGTCACCGCGCAACAACTGCAGGCCTGCCTGGAGCAGCACTACCAGGGCGCCCGCCATGTGCAGGTGCTGCCCTTGCATCAGCAAGGCCCGGCCCCGGCGCTTGACCCGCAGGCGCTGAACGACAGCAATGACCTGCGCCTGGCGCTGTACGCCAACCCCGAGCACGGCCAGGTATTGCTGACTGCGGTGTTCGACAACCTCGGCAAGGGGGCCTCGGGCGCTGCAGTGCAGAACCTCGACCTGCTGCTGGCTGGGCTGCGCTAGCCACACCGGGTAAACTGGGCGCCCGCCTCGTTCGAAGCGGGCGTTTCAGCCCACCCGGAGCCTTACCCGCGATGTTCATCCTCCGCCGCCTCGACGGCGTGCCGCCCGAATCCTTCCAGAACCAGATCCGCCAGCTGGTGATCGACCATGTCGGCCAGCTCAGCAGCGTCGCCATCAGCCCGACCAACCCGCTGTACCCGTTGTACCAGTACGGCGTGGGTATGGAGGTGCACCAGTACCTGATGGCCCTGGACGGCACGCGCGGTCTGGCCGTGCAGCTGACCCTGGCGCTGGATGCCGACACCCCGGACCAGTTGCTGGGCTTTGCCCTGGCGCTGCCGGCCCAGGACGATGCGCAGGCCTGCAGCCTGGCGTTCCTTGCCGTGCATCAGGACCATCGCCGCCAGGGCATCGCCCGCGCGTTGCTGGATGACTTGCGCAGCCGCTACGCCTGCGTCGAGCTGAGCGCCTTCGCCGAGCAGGTGCCGTGGTTCGAGGCCATGGGTTTGCAGGTGATTGCCAGCGCCGGGCCACAGGTGCTGATGAGCAGTACCGGGCGTGCCAGCGGGGCGCTGATCGGGCGGCTGGATATTGCGCCGATCTACCAGACGGTCGAGGTGATGCAGATCCATACCTACCTGCTCAATCAGAACGGGGAAGACGTGATGATGGAGGCGGAGCAATCGCGCGATGAGCGGTTGGATGAGTTGGCGGAGCAGGCCAAGGCGTGTGTGAGGCAGCGGCTGACGCGGCATTGATGTAGACCGCTGGGGCTGCCGTGCAGCCCATCGCCGGCAAGCCGGCTCCCACACCTACCACGCCGGTTTCAAGACTTGCGCTGTACCTGTGGGAGCCGGCTTGCCGGCGAAAGGGCGCGCAACGCGCCCCTGGCAATCTTCAGGCATGCACCCAGCGCCGGTGCAACCCGCGGGCCAGCGCATCGAGCATGAACCCCAGCACCCCGATCAACAGCACCATCGCCATCAGCTCGGAATACGCCAGCCGGTCACGGGTATCGAGGATGAAATACCCCAACCCCGCACTGACCCCCAGCATCTCGCACGGCACCAGCACGATCCACAGGATGCCGATGGCCAGGCGCACGCCGGTCAGTACATGGCCAATCACCCCCGGCACGATCACCTTGCACAGTGTCTCCCAGCGCGTGGCGCTGAGGCTGCGCGAGAGCTGCAACCAGCGCGGATCGAGCTGGCGCACCCCGGCGGCGGTGTTGAGCAGGATCGGCCACAGCGCGGCGAAGGCCAGCAGGAAGTAGATCGGCTGGTCGCCCACGCCCATCAGCATCACCACCACCGGCATCCACGACAGCGGCGAGATCATCCGCAAAAACTGGAACGCTGGCGTGGTGGCCGCCTCCAGGTGCCGGTAGCTGCCCACCAGCAAGCCCAACGGCACGCCGATCAACAGCGCCAGCAACAGGCCGATCAGGATGCGCTTGAGGCTCACCCAGATATGCCCGTACACCTCGCCATGCCCCAGCAACTCCACCAGGCTCGCCAACGTGGCCTGGGGCGAGAAGCGCGCCGACAGGCCGTCGGCCGCACCGAACACCTGCACCCCCGCCCACCACAGCAACAGCAGCAGCGCCAGGCCGGCAAGGCCCAGAGCGCCATGTACGACATGCCTTTGCATCAGACCGCGAACTCCTCGCTGCGCTGGAAGTTCTCGGCAATGCCGAAGGTTGCCGGGCCGCCCACCGCAGCGATGGCGTTGCGCACGAAGCGGTCATCGACCAGGTCGCGGGCGACGTGCGCGGGGTCGAGGCCGGCGAGGAAGCCGTTCTCGCCTTCGATCAGGGTGCCTTTGAGGCGCTTGACCAGTTCCTCGGTGTAGCTGGGGTACGGGTACGGCTGGAAGTCGATGCGCTTTTCATCCCACTGCTGGTGCTGGATCGCGCCACTGGCGATGTAGCCGGCACGGTCCTCGGCGGCAGGCGCCAGCACCTTAGTCAGCACCGCGGGCTCGTGCGGGGTGTACTTGTTGGGGCCGGCCTTGGACAGCAGCGCGGCCGCCTCGGCGCGGTGGTCGCGAGTCCATTGCTGGGCCTTGACGATGGCGTTGACCACCTTCTGCGACCATTCCGGGCGGTTGTTGAGGTCGTGTTCATGCATGAACACCACGCAGCAGGCGTGGTTGCGCCACACGTCACCGGTGAAGCGCTGCACGCGGCCGACCTTGAGGTTCTCGGCCAGGGCGTTGAACGGCTCGGCGACGATGTAGCCGGCGATGCGCTTGCTGGCCAGGGCTGGCGGCATGTCCGACGGCGGCAGCACCAGCAGGTTGACTTCGTTTGCAGCCAGCTGTGCGTTGGCCGGTTTCGACACCGGCGTGAGGCCGTTGTCGTTGAGCATCTGCTGCAGCACCACGTTGTGGATGGAGTACCAGAACGGGATGGCCACGGTCTTGCCGCCGAGCTGCTTCATCTCGGTGATGTCCGGGGCCACGGTCAGGCCTGAGCCACCGACATGGTTCCAGGCCACCACCTTGGCCGGCACCTTGCTGCCATAGCGGGCCCACACGGTCATTGGCGACAGCAGGTGGATCACGTTGACCTGGCCGGAGATGAACGCCTCGATCACCTGCGCCCAGCTGCGCAGCAGCACCGGGCGCTCGGCCTTGATGCCTTCGGCCTCGAACAGGCCATTGTTGTGCGCCACCAGCAAAGGCGTGGCGTCGGTGATCGGCAGGTAGCCGATGCGCACCGGCGCGTCGGGCTCGGCGGCGGCGCGCGCCTGCAGGCTGGCCAAAAGCGGCACGGCGCCAGCGGCGGTGAGCATGGCGCTGAGCTTGAGAAAATCGCGACGGGAGGTGGTGGAGCAGCAGTCATCCATGCACATGGACAGCCTCCGAGGGCAAGGGGGATGGGGTGGGTTCGGCTGTGCGGCTTGCCCGCCGTAGGGTTTTGAGGATTTCGATGCGCAGCGCGCCCAGTTCTTCGACCCGCTGCGCCCGGGGTTGCGGCAGGTCGATGTGCCATTGGCCGAGGGTGCGCGCCGGGTGGTTGCCCAGTAGCAGCACGCGATCGGACAGCAGCAGAGCTTCGTCGATGTCGTGGGTGATCAGTACCGCAGCGGTGTTGTGGGTGGCGATCAGCTGCAGCAGCAGTTGCTGCATGTCGGCGCGGGTCACTTCGTCCAGCGCGCCGAACGGCTCGTCCAGCAGCAGCACTTCGGGTTGGCGCGCCAGGCAGCGGGCCAGCGCGGTGCGCTGGGCCATGCCGCCGGACAACTGCGCCGGGTACTGGCTGCGGGCATGGCTCAAGCCCACCGCGGCGATGGCGTGGTCGATGCGTGCGCGGCGCTCGCTGGCGGCCAGCTTGGGCTGGCGGGCGAAGTCGAGGCCGAAGGCGACGTTCTTCTCCAGGCTCAGCCAGGGCAGCAGGCTGGGGTCTTGGAACGCCACCGCCAGGCGCGGGTGCGGGCCCTGCAGCGCCTCGCCATGCAAGCTCACGCTGCCGCCACGGGGCTGCTGCAGGCCGGCCAGCACCCGCAGCAGGCTCGACTTACCGACCCCGCTGGGGCCGAGGATGGTCACCACTTCGCCCGGCGCCAGCGCCAGGTCGAACTGCTCCAGCACCGGCTGCCAGCCGCCCTCGCGGGGGTAGCCCAGGCTGATGTCACAGGCGTCGAGTAGCACGTCGGTCATGCCACACTCGCCTGGCGTTGCAGTTCGGCGCGCAGCTGCACCAGGCTCGGCGTGACGATCGGCACGAACGCCGACTCGCGCCAGCGGCGCGCGAAGCTTTCGCCATAGGCGGTGAGGTAAGCCTTGCCACCACTGGCCTGCAGCTCCAGTTGCACGGCATCGGCAGCGCTTTCGGCGAGGGTGATGCGCAGTTTGAACAACGCGGCCGGTTGCTTGAGGAAGCGGCCGTCGAGCAGGCCCTGCTTGAGTTCGCCCACGGTGTTCTCCAGGCGTTCCTTGAGCACCTGGCGCGCCTCTTCGAGGAACGAAGCACGGCCTTGCAGGTGTTCCTGCACTTCGTCCAGGGCACGCCGCGCCAGGCCGATGGCCATGCCGCACTGCAGGGCGAGGAAGGCCGGGCGCACCTTGGGCAGGAACTCGCGGGCGTTGTCGTGCAGCAGCCAGTCGCGGGCCAGCGGTACCTGGTGGAAGGCCAGCGCAGCGGTGTTGCTCGACTGCAAGCCCATCAGCTGCAGGTCGTCGGAGCGCTCCAGCCCTGGTGCATCGGAGGGGATGGCCAGCACGAACGGCGCGCCGCCGGCATCGTCTTCGATGGCCGCAGCCACCACGAAACCACTCTTGCGCAGGTTGGTCACCCAGTGCAGCCGGCCTTCCAGGTTCCAGCCATCGGCTGCGAGGCGCCCGCGCACCTGCAGTGCCTCGATGCCGGAGAGGAACTTCATGGCATTGGAAAGCCCCGTGGCGCCGGCCAGCTCACCTTTGAGCAACGCTGGCAGCAGGCGTTCGCGCAACCCCTGGTTGGGGCTTTGCAGCAGGTATTCAATGAAGGCGCGCTGACCCCAGCAGACGAAAGCCGCCGCCAGTGAGCGGCTGGCGATGGCGGCAATGGCTTCGACCGCCTCGGTGACATCACCGCCCGCGCCGCCGAGGGCCGGGTCGACGCCTATGCGCAGCAGTTGCGATTCGGCGATGTGCGCCAGTACCAGGTGCGGGTCGCACTGGCCCTGGTCGATGGTCTCGGCGTTGGCATCCAGCCATTGGCGAAAAGCGCTATCAAGCATGTCCCTACTCCTTTGGTGCGCCGGACACGCCGGCATCGGGCGGTTTAGGCCGAAGGCTGCCAGCGGTATTTGCTCAGCTCGTCATTGAGCGGCGTCTGGGCGAACACATTAGCAAAGTTGCACAGGGTTGCGAGGCTCACGCCCAGAATCACTTCCAGGGCGTTGCCCTCGGTGAAACCGGCCTCGCGGAAGGCTTGGTAGGTGGTGTCGCTGACGTTGCCGCGGGAGGCGATGACTTCACGGGCGAACTCGGCCAGGGTCTCGTAACGTGCATCGGGCAGCTCGCCACGGGCACGCAGGGCATCGACCACCGCCTGCGGCAGCTTGGCCTTGTTCAGCGCCACGGCGGTATGGCCGGCAACGCAGAAGTCGCAACCGTGCTGGGTAGCGGCAATCAACTGCACCACTTCGCGCTCGGCCAGGGTCAGCTCGGCCTTGCCGTTGAGCGCCGAGACGGTGACGTAGGTTTCCAGGGCGGCCGGGGCATTGGCCAGCACACCCAGCAGGTTGGGGATGAAACCGGAGTTCTTCTGTGCGTTTTCGAGGAACGGACGTGCGGCTTCCGGAGCGGTCTGCAGGCTGTGTAGAGTGATGCGCGCGGACATGGAGTGGTCTCCTTTGATGTAGGTCGCTACAGTCTGTTGGTTATAAGAAGTAGCATCCATATTCATCAGTCGCCTTTCCTTGCTCCTGAGTCCTTGCATTAGATGATTTCATCCAGCCACCTTGTCGATTGGTTATTAGAAGGCCTAGAGCTTGACGCCAGCCTGTTCCATGTCGGGCGCTATTGCGGTGGCTGGCACGCCAGCACCCAGGGCATGGGCCGGGCCAGCTTTCACCTGGTGGTGCAGGGGCATTGCTGGCTGCACGTCGATGGCCATGCCGAGCCTGTGCGGCTTGAGTGTGGTGATGCGGTGTTTCTGTTGCGTGACCTTGCCTATCGCTTGTCGGGTGACGAGGACGTCGCCGACGCCTGCGCCCAGCCGCGCCGGGCCATGCAGGCGCTGGACCTGCAGGCCGACGATGGCGTGGGGCTGGTCTGTGGCTTCTTTCATTTCCAGACGGGCTTGTCGTCGCTGATCGTCGAGGGGCTGGCTGACTGGATCCTGCTGCGCGCCAATGATCCGGCTGGCAGTGCGGCACGTGCGCTGTTTGGCTTGATTCTCGAGGAGTGCCGGCGGGCGCCGCAGCCGTCGCAGACGGTGCTCGAGCGGCTGACGCACTTATTGTTCCTGTATGTACTGCGCCAGCAGGTGCACGCGGGTCAGCCACTGGGTGGTTTGGTCGCCCTCGCCCGCCAGCCGGCTTTTGCCGGGCTGCTGGAGCGGCTGATAGAGGAGCCGGGGCAGGCTTGGACGCTGGAGAGCATGGCGGCGTGTGCGGGGCTGTCGCGATCGGCGTTTTTCAAGCGTTTCAATGAACTGGCTGGGCAGTCGCCTGGGCAGGTGCTGCTGGCGCTGCGCATGCGCCAGGCTTGTCAGTTGCTCAAGGCGGGGAATACGGTCGAGCAGGTTGGCGGGCGGGTGGGGTATCAGTCGGTGGCGGCGTTTACTCGGGCGTTTGCCAAGGCGGTGGGGGTGCAGCCGGGGGCTTATCGCAAGCAGCATGAGGGGCGGGAGGGGTAGGTTTTTTGGCTTTTTGGTGTTTGGCTTCGGCTTCGTCTTCGGCTTTCAAAGTGTTGGTTTTGATAGATGTATGCGCATTCAGCGGCGATAGCGACTTTTAGTCACCTTTCCGCCCTTACGGCGGCCTACTTTGGTCTTACCTCGCCGGCCGCGGCCAAAGTAGGCAAAGCCGCCTGCTCCCATCATACGGCCCCTACGCTGCGCTCCGGGGTCCCCTCGCTCCGGTGCCTTCCGGGCCCGCGCGGCCTACGACTTGCTGCGCAAGTCTACATCTCGCGCCTTCGGCTTACGCCGAAGGGTGCTGCGC
>NZ_JBDJLM010000062.1:0-30882 GCF_039673365.1 Pseudomonas sp. TWI923
CTCCCACGCACAGTGTCCAGCCTTCGTGGGAGCGGGCTTGCCCCGCGATGGGGTGGGCGCCGGCCCAGCAAAATCGGGTCTTTCCGAGTTTTTTTCATAACTTGCTGAAATTTTTGAAAAAAACGCTTGCCAGGATAAGAGAGTGCCCCTAATATACGCCGCGTTGTCAGCCACTAAGCGAATCACCAGCAACACCGGTGACCGCAAAACAACTTACAAATCAGTAAGTTGAATGAAAAAAAGGGGTTGACAAGCAAAACGAAGAATGTAGAATAGCCGGCCTCAGCAGCGACAAAGCGAAAGCAGCGAAGCTAAAGAGTCCGAAGCGAACACAGCCTTCGGAGTAGCACTGAAGTAAGTTGTACCGAAGTTCAGTTCCGCGATAGCTCAGTCGGTAGAGCAAATGACTGTTAATCATTGGGTCCCTGGTTCGAGTCCAGGTCGCGGAGCCAATCTCGGGGTGTAGCGCAGTCCGGTAGCGCGCCTGCTTTGGGAGCAGGATGTCAGGAGTTCGAATCCCCTCACCCCGACCATTTTCAGGGTCGTTAGCTCAGTTGGTAGAGCAGTTGGCTTTTAACCAATTGGTCGTAGGTTCGAATCCTACACGACCCACCATGTAAAGAGGGCATCTCGAAAGAGATGCCCTTTTTCTTTTGCCCGCGATTTATATTCCCGCCCTTGCTACCCTGTGCGCTTTGCCCGCAGGAGCGCCGCGCCATGCCTTTGAAAGCCAGTGTGTTCATCGCCACCAGCCTGGATGGCTTCATCGCCCGTGAAGACGGCGGCCTCGACTGGCTGATGGGGGCGACCGAATCTGCCGATGATCATGGTTATGCGGGGTTCATGGCCGGCGTCGATACCTTGGTGATGGGGCGCGGCACCTTCGACAAGGTGATGACCTTCGGCCAGTGGCCTTACCCGGATACCCGCGTGGTGGTGGTCAGCGCCAGCCTTGGGAAGTTACCGGCGGGCGCGCCGGAGCAAATCGAGCTGCATCCAGGGCCGATCCCGGAGTTGCTGGAGCACCTGCAGGCCACGGGCGCGAAAAGCCTGTACCTGGATGGCGGCAAGTTGATTCAGGGGTTCTTGCGCGAGGGGCTGGTGAACGAGCTGACCATTACCCGCATTCCCGTGCTGCTGGGGCAGGGGATACCGCTGTTTGGCGAGTTGGCGAAGGATGTGCTGCTGCAGCACATGAAGACGACCAGTTACGAGAGTGGGTTCGTGCAGAGCACGTATCGCGTGGTCCGTTAACGTCGCCGATTGGCCATGTGGATCTTGTGGGAGCGGGCTTGCCCCGCGATGGCGTCAGGCGTTACAACGATGGCGCCTGAGCTGACGTCATCGCGGGGCAAGCCCGCTCCCACTAGATCTTCGTCTTTACCTTGAACCGCGCTGCGGCTGTCAGTGCAGCTTCAGGCGAGGCTCGGTCCCGCGCCCAATCTTGCTACCCAGCATCAGCATCGCCGTGCGGAAGAACCCATACAGCGCCATCTGGTGCATGCGGTACAGCGACACATAGAACATCCGCGCCAGCCAGCCTTCCAGCTTCACGCTGCCCATCAGGTTACCCATCAGGTTGCCCACCGCCGAGAAGCGCGACAGCGACACCAGCGAGCCATAGTCCTTGTACTCGTAGGTCGGCAGCGCCTTGTTCTCCAGCCGCGCCTTCAGGCTCTTGGCCAGCAGCGATGCCTGCTGGTGCGCGGCCTGGGCCCGTGGCGGCACGTTGCGGTCGCTGCCCGGCTGCGGGCAGGCGGCGCAATCGCCGAAGGCGAAGATATTGTCGTCGCGGGTGGTCTGCAGGGTCGGGCGCACCACCAGCTGGTTGATGCGGTTGGTTTCCAGGCCGTCGATGTCCTTGAGGAAGCCCGGCGCGCGAATACCCGCCGCCCACACCTTCAGGCTGGCCTGGATCACTTCGCCGGACGCCGTTTTCAGGCCATCTTCGGTCACTTCACTGACCGAGGCGTTGGTCATCACCGTCACCCCGAGTTTTTCCAGGGTCTTGTGCACCGGCACGCTGATGCGCTCGGGCAGCGCCGGCAGTACGCGCGGGCCAGCCTCGATCAGGGTGATGTGCATGTCCTTGGGCTGGATCTTGTCCAGGCCGTAGGCCGCCAGTTCATGGGCGGCGTTGTGCAGTTCGGCCGCCAGCTCAACACCGGTGGCACCGGCGCCGACGATGGCCACGCTGATCTTCTCGCTGGCCACATCGCCGGCATGGGCGCGCAGGTAGTGGTTGAGCAGCTGCTGGTGGAAGCGCTCGGCCTGCTTGCGGCTGTCGAGGAACAGGCAGTGCTGCGCTGCGCCCAGGGTGCCGAAGTCGTTGGTGTTGCTGCCCACGGCAATCACCAGGGTGTCGTAACCCAGGGTGCGCGCAGGCAGCAGCTCGCGGCCTTCGTCGTCGAGGGTAGCGGCCAGCTGGATCTGTTTGCTTTCGCGGTCCAGGCCGCTCATGCGGCCCATCTGGAAGTTGAAGTGGTTCCACTTGGCCTGGGCCACGTAGTTCAGTTCATCTTCCGAGGAGTTCAGCGAACCGGCCGCCACTTCGTGCAGCAGCGGTTTCCAGATGTGCGTCAGGTTGGCATCAACCAGGGTGATCTCGGCCTGTTTGCGCTTGCCCAGGCTTTTACCCAGGCGGGTCGCCAGTTCCAGGCCGCCGGCGCCGCCGCCGACAATCACGATGCGATGAGTCATAGGGATATCTCACAAGTTTTACGGAATTCGTGGGCACAAGGCCCGGCCGCAACGCAGCCAAGGGGAGGGCGAGCGCAAGGCAGCTCATAGCACCAGTCCACTCAACAGGCGGCTCAACAGGCCCAGACCGATGGTCACGGCCACCACCAGCAACAGGAGCAGCAACGGCCGGAAAGGCCTGCGCTCGACACGATGCTGGGGGGCACTCAAGTACTCATCGACGCGACGCTGATCTTCAGGATTCAAGCGGCTGGTCATGGTGGGCCTCGTAGATAGACGTTTGTGACTGCGTGTACGCCACAGCGTTCACGCAAACGCGTGGAACGAATGATAATGCGTTCTATCTCTGGCGCCGAGTGTACGTGATCGCAAAGACTCTCGGCACTGGATCAAAGACTGATCCCCACATCGAACACGATGCTGCGCCCCAGGTTGGCACGCAAGAAATCCGGCGCATCCGGGTGGGCGAACAGCACCCGGGCAAAGGTCGGCCCCACCAGCGACAGCGAACGCCAGCCCTGGCGCAGGTATTCGGTGGGGGGCGGGAAATGGCTGTTGAGGTCGAGCACCTCGCGCTTGAGGCTGGCGAAGGCGATGATGTCCAGCTCGCTCAAGTCCAGCCCGCGCTCCCGGTAGTTATGCGCCTTCTTGCGCAAGGTCGGCGCCAGGCGCGCCAGCAGCTCCTGGGCAGGGATGCGCCGCGGCCTTGCTTCGCGACGCACCAGCTGGCTCAGGGAAAACGCGCTGCGCCGGCGTTGCAGCTCCTCGCGCCATTCATCGTTGAGGCGCCGGCCCTCGTCGAGCACGAAGAACACCTCGAACGCCGCATCGCGGAACAGCACATCCGGCGGCTCCTGCCCGGCCGGGGTGAAGTCCTCGCTGCGGTAGGCGATGTTCAACCCTTGCAGCAGGCGCTGGCACACCCAACGCTCGCGCTCCCATTTGCGCGCATTGGAGAGAAAGGCATTGGCTTGTTCGGCCTGGATGGTTAGCAGGCGCAAGTAGTCGGAGTCATCCATGTGGACAAGCTTAGTCGCTAAACGATGACGGTAAGATGCTGTTTGTGCGTGGGAATCAGGCCAGTACCAGCCATTGCTGAACGATCCCCAGCAAATGCAGCAGCCCGCCCCCCAGGCAGATCACCGAACTGACCGCGATAAACCGCCGAGTCCGCCCCGTGCCGGCCAGCAGTACCGGGCCCAGCAGGCCGCGAGCCAGGTACACCAGGGTGATCAGGCAGATCACCGGCAGCAGGAAGGGCAACGGTTTGATCAGCCCGGCAGCAGACAGCGCATAGGCCGACCAGGCCAGCAACACCAGCGCAATGGCCGTGGTGACCAGTGCCGGGTAGTGGCGCCCTTGCTCGGCGGCCCTGGCCATGCGCTCGCCCGCGCCGAACAAGCGGTACCAGCGCGGCCCGACCAGGATGATCGCCAGGTGCAGCAGGCCCGCGACCGCGCTGAATACCGCGCCCAACAGCAGTGGCAGATTGAGCCCTTCAGGCATAGCGGACGCTTCCTGCATCGAATGGAGCTGCCAGCCTATAGCAACCAGGCGAAAGGGAGAATGGGTGTAGACTCAGGCTTGTCCACATGGCTGACAGGGATATTACTCAGGTGATCAGCGCACAGGTCTTGTCCAGCACCAGCCTCACCCTTGGCTGGCTCGGTTACGTGCCCCTGCTGGTCTGGGCCATCAGCCGCACCCGCTGGGTCGAGCTGCTCACCGATACTCGCCGCCAGCACCTGCTGTTCGGCACCGTGTTCGGCTTGTTTGCCCTGTGGCTGGTGCGTCGCGACTTCGACACTGGCGTGT
Organism: Pseudomonas sp. TWI923; assembly: GCF_039673365.1. Taxonomy (NCBI): domain Bacteria; kingdom Pseudomonadati; phylum Pseudomonadota; class Gammaproteobacteria; order Pseudomonadales; family Pseudomonadaceae; genus Pseudomonas; species Pseudomonas sp. TWI923. The sequence goes on from NZ_JBDJLM010000062.1 coordinate 4,516, forward strand.
CCTATCACTTCATCGGCATGACCGCCGTGACCCTTTTGCTGGACTGGCCGCTGGCGGTGCTTGGCGGCTTTCTTGCCCAGCTCGGTTTGCTGCTGCTTGGCCGCCAGGACCTGGCCGCGATCGGCGTCAACGGCCTGCTGATCGTAGGCCTGCCGGTGCTGGTCACCGAGGTGTGCGCGATCCTGGTCGAACGCGCGCAGCCGCGTAACCTGTTCGTCTATATCTTCTGTTGCGGTTTCTTCCCCGCCGCCCTGACGGTGCTGGTGTGCCTGATGGCCGGGCTGGGGCTGCTGTGGATGGACGAACGCTTCGCCATGCCGGAGTGGCTGAGCGACTTCGTCGGCTACCTGTGGCTGATGATGTTCCCCGAGGCGTTCATCAACGGCATGGTGATCAGTGCGCTGGTGGTGTTCAGCCCGGAGTGGCTGGAGACGTTCAACCGCACCCGCTACCTGCAGGCGCCGTGGAAGGATGATGAGCGGTGATGTTTTCTGGGGCTGCTTTGCAGCCCCTTCGCGGCACAAGGCCGCTCCTACAGTGGACCGCGATCTCCTGTAGGAGCGGCCTTGTGCCGCGAAAGGGCCGCAAAGCGGCCCCAGATGAGCAGAGACTTTGGCCCTTAGTGCCGAGGCTCCAGATCCCCCGAATACAACTCATCCTCGGACTCATCGGCGCCTGCAATCTTATGCTCCTCAGCCGCCCAAGCCCCCAGGTCGATCAACTTGCAACGGTCGGAACAGAACGGTCGAAACGGGCTCTGCTCCCCCCATTCCACGGGCGCGCCACAGGTCGGGCAATCAACGGTCATCGGCTGGCTCACGGCTGGCCTCCTCGCAAAGTCAGGTAAAAGTGGTGCAGGCGGTCAATCTCGTCGTGCAGCGCTTGCAGGTCACGATCGTTGACCACCACATCATGTGCATGGCGCAGGCGCTCTTCCCGGGCTAACTGGGCCTTGAGAATCGCCTGCACCTGTTCGGGGCTGGTGTTGTCGCGCTGCAGGGTGCGCTGCACCTGCAACTCGGTAGGGGCATCGACCACCAGGATGCGCTGCACCTTGTTGAACTGCCCCGACTCGATCAGCAACGGCGAAACATACACCGCATAAGGCGACTCGGCCTTGGCCAGGTAGCTGAAAATCTCCTGCCCGATCAGCGGGTGCAGCAATTGCTCCAGCCACTGCCGCTGCGCAGGGTCGGCGAAGATCAGCTGGCGCAGGGCGGTGCGGTCGAGCTGGCCGTCTGCCTGCAATACACCAGGGCCGAAGCGCTCGACGATGCGGGCCAGGGCAGGGCGGCCGGGTTCGACGACCCAGCGCGCGGCCTGGTCGGCATCGACCAGGTGCACGCCCAACTCGACGAAGCGCTCGGCGGCGGCGCTCTTGCCGCTGCCGATGCCGCCGGTCAAACCGAGAATCCAGGGGGTGAAGGGCGCTGTGCTCATCAGGTTCCAAGCAGTTGCAGGTAAGAGGCGACTATTTCATCACCCCAGAGCACTGCGATCCAGCCCGCAATGGCCAGATAAGGCCCGAAGGGCAGCGCAACGCCCATCTGCGCCCGGCGCAGGCGCACCAGAATCAGCCCGATCAGCGCCCCGGCCAACGACCCGAGCATCAGCGTCAGCGGCAGGATCTGCCAGCCGCCCCAGGCGCCGAGCATCGCCAGCAGCTTGAAGTCGCCCTGGCCAATGCCGTCCTTGCCGGTCAAAAGCTTGAACACCCAGAACACCGACCACAGGCTCAAGTAACCCGCCACCGCGCCCCATACCGCATCGGCCAGCGGCACCAGCAGCCCGAAGGCATTGATCACCAGCCCCAGCCACAGCAGCGGCAGCACCAGCACATCCGGCAGCAACTGGTGCTCGGCATCGATCAGGCTCAAAGCGATCAGGCCCCAGGTCAGCACCATCACCAGCAAGGCTTCGATGCCCGGCCCGAAATGCCATGCCACCAGCAGCGATAGCAGGGCACACCCAAGCTCCACCAAGGGATAGCGCGCACTGATCTGCCCCTTGCACGCCGAACAGCGACCGCGCAACGCCAGGTAACTCAAGACCGGAATGTTCTCCCACGCACGAATCCGGTGTTGGCAATGGGGGCAGCGAGAAGCCGGCAAGCACAGGTCGAAGCGCTCGTGCGCGTCCCCCGGCAACCCCAGCACTGCCTGCGCTTCCCGCTGCCACTGGCGCTCGAGCATGATCGGCAACCGATAGGCCAGCACATTGAGAAAACTGCCCACCAACAACCCCAGCACCACGGCCAGGCTGTAGAAAAACGCAGGATATTCGACAACCAAGGTCCAGGCATTCATGTTCAGATCAAGCTGCCCAACTGGAAAATGGGTAGGTACATCGCCACCACCAGGCCCCCCACCAGCAGCCCGAGAATCAGCACGATGGCCGGCTCCAGCAGCGTGGTCAACTGCTCCAGCCCCTGGCTCACCTGCTCCTCATAATGTAGCGCGGCTTTGTCCAGCATCAGGTCCAGCGTGCCGCTGGCCTCGCCGACCGCCACCAGCTGGCGCAACAACGGCGGGAACAGCGCGTCCGCCTCCATCGCCTGGTGCAGGCCCAGCCCGTTCGCCACGCCCTGGCGCAAGGCCAGGATCGCCCGCTCATGCAGGCTGTCACCACTCACCGGTGCCACCGTCTGCAACGCATCCAGCAAAGCTACCCCCGCCGCATAGGAGGTCGCCAGGCAACGGGCGAACCGCGCCAACGCCGCATGGCCCAGCAAACGCCCGACCACCGGCAGCCGCAAGATCAGGCGCAATATCCACAAGCGCGCAGGTATATGCCGCCGATACAGTTCACGCGTGCCCAGCCCCAATGCCGCCATCAGCACCATCCACCACACCGCGTGATTGCCCAGCGCTGTGGATAAGTCGATCACCCACTGGGTGAAGGCCGGCAATGCCTTGTCGAAACTGGCGAACAGGCTCTGGAACCGCGGCACCACCTCCAGCAGCAACAACGCCGCCACCCCCAGCCCGGTCAACAACAGCAGCGCCGGATACAGCATCGCCTTGCGCACCTTGTGCCGCAGCGCCTGGCGTTTCTCCAGCATCGTCGCCATCTGTTCCAGTTGCCGGTCCAGCGTGCCGGAGTGCTCACCCACCCGCACCAGGTTGCAATACAGCGCATCGAACCACGCCGGGTGGCGCTGCAAGGCATCCGCCAGCCCCAGCCCCGCCGCCACATCCTGTTTCAGTCGCGCCAGCAGCCCAACCATCCCGCTGCCCGTGTTGCTGCGCGCCATCACCTCGAACGCCTGCAACAGCGGCACCCCCGCCGTCAGCAAGGTCGCCAGCTGCCGGCTGAACCCCGGCGCATCCGCTTTGCCTTCGCGCTGCGGCCAGCGCCATCGCCAGCCCCCCGCCGGCTGCACCCGCGTCGCGCGAATGCCCTGGCGCTGCAGCCACGCCCGCACGAACGCCGGGCTGCGCCCAGGCTGCTGGCCCTGTTGACGAACCCCGGCGGCATCGATGCCCTCCCAGGCGTAAAGGCGGGTAGACGGTGGCATGCAAAGTCCTTTGCAGTGAAGCGACAAGCCCCGTAACAGCTTGCCGGGCCCGACAGCGGGCGCGATCCCATGACGGTCACTAGAGTAGTCCAGCACCAAGCCCGCCCCGCCAGCCAGGGGTGACAAAAGGTGTCGGTTCAGGCCTACTGCGCGCCTGCCGGCAGGGCCCAGCGCCCCCGCGCCTCCACGCATTACGAAGGAATACCGCCTATGAAAGGGCAACGCGGCATCACCCTGATCGAACTGATGATCGTCGTCGCGATCATCGGCATCCTGGCGACCATCGCCATCCCGATGTACACCAACCACCAGGCCCGCGCCAAAACCGCGGCCGCCCTGCTGGAAATCTCCGCCCTCAAGACCCCGATGGACATCCGCCTGAACGACGGCAAGAACGTCCCCGACGTCGCCAGCCTCGGCGGCCAGGCCGCCACCGCCCATTGCGCCATCACTGCCACCGGCACTGCTGCCGACGGCACCGGCAGCATCGTCTGCACCCTGGCCGAAGCCCCCGCCAACGTGCTCGGCAAAACCCTCACGCTCAGCCGCACCCAGGCCGGCTGGAGCTGCACCACCACGGTCGAGGAAGACCTCGCCCCGAATGGCTGCAAGGTGCAGTGAAAGTGAGGTGGAACAGAGGTTTGCGTAACGCACACGGCAGTGGTACGTTGCGCAACACGCCGGTGTAGCTCAGTCGGTAGAGCAGCGCACTCGTAACGCGAAGGTCGCAGGTTCGATTCCTGTCTCCGGCACCATTTTTGGCCACCTTGGCTTGCTTCAAATTCTGTAAGTATCAGAGGTAAAGCTCGCCTAGTGCGGGCTTTTTCCGTTTGACGGCATTGAAGGATGCTGTATTCAATGTCGTATAACCCTAGGGTTGCGATGCGCCAATTAGCACGAGAGGAACTGTTCAATGCGGCTTTTGCACTATCTAGAAATCGAAAATTTTAAGCGATTCGGTACTCGTCAGCGCATTGAGTTGGACCACCCGGCTGTACTGATTGGCCCTAATAATTGTGGCAAGACCAGTGCTATACAAGCTTTGGCTTTGTGGTCTCAAGCAATACGCACATGGTATGAAATTCGTAAAGAGTCAGCAGCAAAAGAGCGAACAGCGACATCGTTGAACCGTTTGAATATTGTGGCGGTTCCTGTCACTAGGACGCGCTTTTTTTGGCACAATACTCAAGTGAGAAAAGCCAATAAAGATATACCTTTGATAATCACTGTAGGTGTCGAGTACGAAGGTGAAGTCTATTCTTTGCCAATGCGTTTTCGTAGCCAAGGTGATGAGTTGGTATACTGCTCTCCTGACGAATCTGTTATGGGGAATTTGGACTTAATAGCGTACGCAGCTAGTTTGAAAGTTGAGCTGCTCTACCCTATGTCTGGACTAGATACAGAGGAACCCATTCTTCAGCCAGGTCGAGTTGATGTTTTACTTGGTCAGGGACGTACAGCTGATGTACTGAGAAACCTTTGCCTAGTAGTTGCAAAGACCTCTGCGGAGGACTGGCAGCGAGTAACTGGGCTAATCAAGCGCCTGTTCAGTGTTGAGCTTGGATATCCAGAGGAAACGACCCGTGGCAGCATTACTCTGACTTATCGTCAGAGGGGTGTTAAGGAAGCCTTGGATATTTCCTCGGCTGGTCGGGGTATGCTTCAAATCTTGCTTGTGTTTGCATACCTATACTCACACAAAGGTAGTGTGCTTTTGGTCGATGAGCCAGATGCGCATTTAGAGATTTTGAGGCAAAAGCAGATTTATGTTTTGCTTAGAGATATTGCTAGCGAGAATGGGTCGCAAGTGGTGCTGGTGACTCATTCTGAAGTAATCTTGGATGAGGCCTTAGACACTAACTTGACGCTTTTGCTTGAGGGGGTTTCTGATGATTTGGCCGGGCGCCAAGAGATTCGTAACAGTCTGAAGCATTTCGGCGCGGACCACTACGTTAAAGCCCGCGAGCGTGGATATGTTCTATATGTTGAGGGTGGGACTGATGTGGATATGTTACGTGCTTTGAGCGAGCATATCCAACATCCGGTGGCGAATATTTGGGATGAGCGCATAAATACTTTTTATGTGCAAAATAACTATCCTTTACAGGACTTGCAAGCGGAGCTTGAGCGTGTAGAGGGTGGCTTTGGTATAACTCCTTCGGAACACTTTAATGGGTTGAAGAAAATACTCCCAGGTCTGAAGGGGCTTGCAGTATTAGATAATGATGGGCAAGGCCGTCAAGATCGTAATCTTGGTGACCTGAGAATATGTTACTGGAGGCGTTATGAGACGGAGAACTATTTTGTAACTCCAGAACTTTTACGTCGATATGCTGTGGCGCAATACCCTGCGGATGATCTGTTTTCCCAGCAGACCATTTGTGCGATAGATGAAGTTATTTCGCAGGTAGTGACTGAGCTTGTATTCGATGGTGATGTTACCGATTACCGTGCTTGGCAAGAGTCACCAGCAGAAGCCGCTCGGTTGGTGTGGGAGGCGAAAACTGAACGGAGAAAACTTAGCCGCCTGGCTGAAGAGTTTTTCAGGAGTCTTGCTCGCAGGATTGGAGGTGGAATGCTTCTGAAAAAAGGAGAGTTGCATCGTCTTATGAGCTTTGCGAAGTTGTCAGCAAATGCAGAGGCAGAAGTTAGGGTGAAACTTGATCTTCTTTACGAAATTTTTGAGAATGCTAATTCTCATAGTGAAGAGCGGTAGGTCAATCAGAGTGAGTTCTGTTTTCATAAAAGCACGCGGGCTGTCGGTGTGAAAAGGGAGCAGGACTTATCTGTTACTCAGGCTGGTAAGAAAATAGACCGCTTTCACCGTTTCTGTATATCTCGGAGATACATACACCGTAAGGGCGTGATGATCTTAATCATCCCTCAGCTATTTTTGTAGCGACGATAGCTCCTGCTCCTACAGATCTCGTGGATCTATGCTCCGTATCTCGCTGTTCTGCTCCCGTTGGGCTAGTAAAACGGGAGCGATCCATTCAAATCTGGGCATGCCCGCTGGCTGAAGGTTACAGTTGGGTGTTGAGGAACCGCTGTACATCGTCGATCATCCCTTTCACTTGTTCCGCTGTAAATTCTTCATGTTTGCCGTGGGCGGCGCTGTTTCGGACAGCAGCTAGGGAAGTTATCTGCTTTTTCTGATTTGCATTGTAGGCCCCGGCCTTGGCTAGGTCATCGTTCATTCTGTTAAGGGTAGCGTGTTCGATACCGTGCGTAGTGCACAGATCGCGTAATGCTGTTTCGAGAACCACGCCTGCAATTACTGCCGCCGCAGTCTGATAGCCGGTTTTGAGCAGCTCTTCGGCTTGCTCCAGCTCGTTGGAAAAAACCTCCGCTTGGACAATATTGCGAAACGAGTTTAGGTAGCCGCCTTCGAAATCTTCTTTTGCCGCGAGGAAGACAGCTTTGATTCGGTTCAGACGATCGACATAGGTTTCGTATCCTCCCTGTACATCAGCCTCTACATAGGCTCTGAGGTGTGTCGAATCGACTCCGCAGGTACGCTCCATAAGAGATTTAGCTTTGACGCTCCAGTTGAGGATCGAATCAGGTGAGACCCAGGGCTCGGAGCTTCCATCGAATCCAGTTCGTTTGAAAGTGACGTTACTCAATAACCTGTCTACTTGCTCTTCGAGCTCAACGAAGCGCTTCCCAATCAATGCCGTCATTTGGTGTTCCTTTCATTCTGGGGTAGCCAATATTGGCTTTGGCGCATCTGCAGGGCAAGAGTGAAGAGAGAGTAGTCCAAGAATTGATTTTTTGCGAATGAGAATAATCAGCGCATATCTACCAACGGTTTTGTTGGCTGTTACCGAGGTGCACATGTTCGTTAGGTACAGGCGTTTTGTTTCTACCTATCTAAGCAGGCCTCATTATTGGCCAGATGTAGCTAGCCTGAATGCGTCTGCTGTGACATGGCCGCTGTACGCAGGAGACCATCTGGTCTGCCGGGTTATCTTTTCCTCGGTTCGCCAATCTGCGTACAGCTGCCACCTTCACCACCCAGAACACTATCCATATCGAACACGCCCCCATCATGGCGACAGTACGTGGGACACCCTTGGTGTGCTGGTTCCTTTCGTCCCGGTCGGTCAACCCACGTAATGTCGCCTCCCAACACCGTTGCGCAAGTCATTTCCTACGTTTTTTCAGGCCATTTCCTAGCCACAAGAACCTTGCCCTAGAAAGTCCCAGAGAATAAATTCCCCTCCAGTCGCGGCAAATTCCGCGACCGGGTTTGGCGACCCGGGTAAACTTGGCGCAGCAGCGCCCCACACGATTGCAGGCGCTTTTTTTGTGCCTGCAGCCTCGTGCCATGGTGGCTGTGCGCGGGAGACCTTCGGGTCTGCCGGGTTCCAAGTTCCCGGTTCGCCAACCTGCGTACAGCTGCCACCCATTGTTTGGCGACAGTGCGTGGTGGTTCCAACCTAACTTGGAGTCTCATGCATGACTTTCATACGTCTGTACAGGATCCTCGCATCCGCTCTCCGCCGCCCAACCCCCGCGGCCACCCCATCCCCAACCTTCTACCCAATCGACAGCCAGTCCCTCGCCACCCGTGAGGTGCCCCATGACTGACCACGAGCGCCTGTCCACCATCCAAAGCTACGCCTGGACCCTCGAACTGCTAGGCGAAGCCCTGGTCCAGCACGACGAAATGCTGGAATGCGAACACAACCCGCAACTGAGCTTCCGCAACACGGCGGGCATCCACCAGGCAATCCGGATCATCAGCCGGCTGGCCAGCGAGCAGGTCGGCAAGCTGGAGGCGATGAGAGAAGAGGGGATATAAACGGCTGATGCTACGCGCCACAGGGGCCGCTATGCGGCCCTCTCGCGTGGCCTCTATCGGCCGGGCCTGTCAAAACCACCCACCCCGCGAAAGCTCCTGCTCACAGCTGCGATACTGCGCCCCAAACACCTCCGCCCGTGCCTGAACCTTCTGCGAGACGTTCAGCAACCACGGCTTGGCGTCATAGCTGCGGTTGCGGTAGCCGCCCCAGCCTTCGTGGTAATTCAGGTACTGGCCGTAGGCGTCCCACTTGGACACGCCATTCACCCGCTGGCTCTTCTGCATGTACCAGCCCATGAAGTCGACGGCGTCGGCGAAGTCGTCGCGGCTGGCGCCCCAGCCGCCGGCTTCGCGCTTGTAGTCGGCCCAGGTCTCGTCCTTGGCCTGGGCGTAGCCGTAGGCGGTGCTGACCCGGCCCCAGGGGATGATGCCGAGGAAGTAATAACGCGGCGGCAGGGCGTCGTGCTTGAACGAGGACTCCTGGTACATCATCGCCATCGGCACTTGCACCGGCGCACCCCAGCGCGCCTGCATCTTCAGCGCCGCCTCGTGCCATTTCGGCTTCTCGCGGAAGATCTCGCAGAGGTTGTCGGGGTTGGCGGGGGGCTTGGTGGCACAGCCGGCAAGCGCCAGGAGCAGGGCTGGCATCGAGAGCCGAAGCATGGAGGGGGTTCCTTTTTGCAGACGTCGGGATCGCAATTCGCGGGCGCTTTATACAACCTTTCGAACCAGGCCGGGGTTGTCTTCTGGATAACGGTTGCGCAGAGTCTGCCTACCTTGCCAGGAGACGCCCATGCCGCAAGCCATTTTCGCCGCCGCCCAGTGCGCCATTCGCGATGGCGCTATCACCGCCAACCTGGCCTTGCACCTGGCGTTCATGCGCCAGGCCCATGAGCACGGCGTAACGCTGCTGCTCTTCCCCGAGCTGTCCCTCACCGGCTACGCACTCAAGACGGCCAGTGCCCTGGCCCAGGGCCTGGACACGCCACTGCTGGCGCCGCTGCGCCAATTCGCCCAAGAGGCGGGCATGACCACAGTGGTCGGCATGCCGCTCAAGGTGCCGGGCCAGGACAGGCCTCGCATCGCGGCGTGCATCCTCCACCCGGATGGCTCGATTACCGCCTATACCAAGCAACATCTGCATACCGGCGAAGACGTGTTCTTCGGCGCGGGGAGCGGGGGTGAGCTGCTGTCTGTCGCCGGTGTGTCCGTGGCCTTGTCGGTGTGCGCCGATTTCACCCATCCCGAGCATGCCGCCTATGCGGCGCAGCGTGGTGCGCAGGTGTATGCGACCGGCGTGCTCATTGGCGAAACGGGTTATCCAGCGGATAGCGCCTTGTTGCAAAGTTATGCACAGCGGCATGCCATGGTGGTGCTCATGGCCAACCATGGCGGCATTACTGGAGGCTGGGCTGCGGCTGGGCGTAGCGCGTTCTGGGATGAGCAGGGGCGGTGTGTCGCGGCTGCTTCAGGTGCTGGCAATCGGCTGTTGCTCGTTTCAGGGCGGGGAGGGGAGTGGACGGGGCGCGAGATCTCTATGGCGATGGATGCCGCTGAATTGGTCTGAAGCCAGGGCGATCCTGTTAAGTGTGTTTTGAGTTGTAAGTGCCGATGGTTTACAGCTTAAAAAACAGGTTTACAGGTAAATATCGTGCGCTGATATCAATCCGGGTTCAGCGGCTTGAGTCACTCGCTCAATCGCTCGGCCGCCTTGCGGTAAACCTGGTCTCGCTCCCGTTTATCCACGCTGACCACGAACACTACGACCTCATGGTCGATGACTTGGTAGACCAATCGATAGCCACTGCTTCGCAACTTGATCTTGTAGCAGTCCGGGAAGCCGTGCAGGCGGTTCGCTTCAACCCTTGGATTGAGCAATATCGTTGCCAGTTTCTTCTTGAACTGTTGTCGAAGGGTGTCGCCGAGTTTCTGCCATTCCTTAAGTGCGCGCGCATCGAATTCGAGGTTATAGGTCATCCAGCGTTACCTTCACCCTCTGAGGGGCGGCCAGACGTTCGCGCACGGTGGCGAGCAAGGCTTCGTCGTCTTCGGTCAACAACACAGGCTTGAAAGGCAGTTGCCCACGCTCAGCGACATACTGCAACGCCTGGCGCATCAGTTCGGAAGGGGTTACGCCCAGCTTTTCCAGTTCACGGTAGGCACGAACCTTGAGGTCGTCGTCGATCCGCACATTGATGGACGCCATGGTTTTGGCCTCTTTGTAATGACATTGGTCTGTACAATGAGCCAATGCTGCCTGCGGAGCAAGGGGGCCGGTGAGATTACCGACGGGCGTGGCAGAGGCGCATTACTCGTTGAACTCTGGAGCGACGTCAGGCAGTTGGGAGGGAGACCTCAAGGTAGTAGCCTCGAACCACACCGGCCACGAACTGCGATGTCGGTTCTCTACCTGCACACAGGGAATCAACCGCTCGCTCAGCACCTCGGCCCGCCCCACACCCACCGCCAGCCGATACTTGGCACTGTGCACGCACTCCCGGTCGCCAAACTCGCAGCGGTCCAGGCGGGTACCGCCGCATGGCCCGTTCGCCAGCCCTTTGGGGCAGGTCTCGGGGCAGATGTACAGGGTGTCCTCCAGCCGGCAACTGCCGCAGGTATCGCAGCCCACCATCGGCCGTTTGATGCGCCGCTCCAACTGATGCAGCCATTGCGCTGCCGTCGGGTTGCGCCATAGCGGCCGGGTCACGGCCCAGCCAAAGGCTTTGCTCAGCGGCGTGGTGCGGCTGAACAGTTGATGGTGCATCGCTGCCAGCAGGTGGTAACGGGCTTTCTCTTTTTTCGACGCGGTGATCTGCCGTTGCCCCATACGCCAGGCGTGCCCGGGCGGGTGGAAGGTGACGGCGGGCACGCCAGGCTCCTGCCAGGCCGCATGCCAGGCGGGCGTCCAATCCTGGAGCGTCGTGAACAGCGGTTGCAGTTCGTTGATTGTCTGCTCCAGCGCTTCGAACTGGGCGACATCATGAATGCCCGACAGGTGCACGCCGGCATAGCCCATCAACTTCAGGCCGATCACTTGCAAGGCCAGGCGCTGGTTGGCGCGGTCTTTGGCGTATTGCTTGGACACCGCGGTTTCTGCCGCCAGCAATGCGCGCATCGACGGCGTAACGGTCACCCCGGCGACGTGCTCGAGCATGCCGGCGCGGCCTTCGGTCAGCGCCATGATGCAGGCCATCAGCGGTTTCGGCCGGGGCTGGCGCTGCATCCAGTCGTAGGCTTCCTGGTGTTTCTCGATGTCGAAACCCAGCTGCAGGATGAACAGGTCGGCACCCGCGGCCAGTTTTTTCTCGGCCTTGAAATACTGCGCGCCGCCCTCGGCTTCCTGGTACTTGAACGGGTTGAGCGCGGCGGCCAACAGCCAGTGCGGGCGGGCTTGGCGCACGATCTGCAACGCAGCGACGGATTCTAGGTAGCGCACCGGGCGCTGGCCTGGGGTGTGGCCGGGCAGGCGGTCGCCGGTGAGCACCAGCAACTGGTCCAGGCCGGCGGCGTCCATGCGTTGCAGCTGGGCGAGCAGGTCGCGGCGTTCGCGGTCCTTGCCCGAGAAGTGCAGCAGGGCGGGGACGGGTTCGGCCAGGCTGGCGAAGGCGTCCAGCGGCGACATGTCCAGGGCACTGCCGACGCGGTCGCCGATGGCCACGGTCAGGGGCCAGCCGCACAGCTGGGTGCGGGCCATGAGGGTGTCCAGCGTGGCGAAACGCTCGGCGGAAGGCTTGGGGACGAACTCGAGGATGCAGGCGAAGGCGTTGGCGTCCAGGGTCGTTTTCAGCAGGCTCATGATGTGCGGGCTACCGGGTTTGGGCAGGGTGGCAGTGTGAAGCAGATTGGCGCGCGGGGCATGTCTGGTTGCGCGGGTGAGTGTGTTGTTTGAGACATCCACAGGCTTCCACGACACCGCGCAGATCTTTGTAGGAGCGGCCTTGTGTCGCGATAGCGCTGCGTAGCAGCCCCAGGATTTCTGTGTTGGCACAACGATCGCCGGGGCCGCTTTGCGGCCCTTTCGCGACACAAGGCCGCTCCTACAAAGGGCTCTGCGAAGTTTTCGATCATGAGCAAATCTTGATTTCATCTCAAATTTTATGAGTTTGTCTCACTTCTTCAGCCCCAGCAGAATGCCCTCATTCAATTTCAAGCATCTAGGGACACGAACATGGCACTGGCACACAACCTGGGTTTCTCCTGCATCGGTCGCGACCCTGAGTTGAAGCAAGCCCAGGCGGCGTTCTGCAAGGGCGAGCTGGACGAGGCCGGGTTGCGTGCCGTGGGCCGTGGCCTGCGCGCCGCGCATTGGCAGGCGCAGAAGGCCGCCGGCATCGAGCTGCTGCCGGTCGGCGACTTTGCCTGGCGTGACCAGGTGCTGACCCACTCGCTGACCTTCGGCGTGATCAAGGCCAAGGACGGTGCCAAGCCGACGCTGCAAACCCTGTTCGCCGTAGCCCAGGATGCGACCCAGTGGTTCGACACCAACGAGCACTACCTGGCCCCCGAATTCACCGCCGACCAGCAGTTCGCCCTGAGCTGGGAGCAGTTGTTCGAGGAAGTCGAAGAAGCCAAGGCCCTGGGCCATGCGGTCAAGCCGGTGGTGATCGGCCCGCTGACCTACCTGTGGCTGGGCAAGGCCAAGGGCGAGCAATTCGACAAGCTGGACCTGCTCGACCGCCTGTTGCCGATCTACGACCAAATCTTGAACCGCCTGGCGGCACAGGGTGTGGAGTGGGTGCAGATCGACGAGCCGATCCTTGCCCTGGAGTTGCCGCAGGACTGGAAGAACGCCTACGAGCGCACCTACAACATCCTCCAGCGCGCCCCGCTGAAAAAGCTGATCGCCACCTACTTCGGTGGCCTGGACGCCAACCTCGGCCTGGCCGCCAACCTGCCGGTCGATGGTCTGCACGTCGACCTGGTGCGCGCCCCGGAGCAGCTCCCGACCCTCCTCGACCGCCTGCCGGCCTACAAGGTGCTGTCGCTGGGCGTGGTCAACGGCCACCAGGCTGGGCACGGCGAGCTGGAGCAGGCGCTGGATGTGCTGCGCCATGCCCACGAGCGCCTGGGTGATCGGCTGTGGGTCGCGCCGTCGTGCGCGTTGCTGCACAGCTCGGTGGAACACGATGATGAACTGAACAGCGGGCTGGCCTTCGCGGTGCAGAAGTGCGAAGACGTAGTCATGCTGGCCAAAGCCCTTGACCAGCTCGAAGCCACCCGGCTGTGCGCTGCGTAGCAGCCCCGCGACCGTTCAGGCAACATCGCAGGTTCCACCGCGACCAGAACGGCCTGCCATGAAGCCCACCCACCTGACCCTGATCTGCCACGCCCGCACCGAAGCGCAGCGGGTGGGGCGCTTTGCCCTGGATGACGAGCCCCTGCTTGAAGCACCAGGGCCGCTGGGTGAGTTATCCACAGCCGCCCGCTACCTGAGTGCACCCGAGCTACGCGCCCGGCAGACTGCCGAGGGCCTGGCCGCGACAGTTGATGAAGGTTTGCGCGACTGCGATCTGGGCAGCTGGAAAGGCATGCCGCTCAAGCAACTGGACGAGCAGGCGCTGCAACTGTGGCTCATCGACCCCCAGGCGGCGCCCCATGGTGGCGAGTCGATCGCCGCGCTGTGCCAACGCGTCGCCCAGTGGATGGACAGTGCCCTGGCCGAGGGTGAGTGGATCGCCATCACCCATCCCTTTGTCATCCGCGCCGCGATGTTGCATGCCTTGGGGGCGCCGTTGGCGTCCTTTCAGCGCATTGATGTACCGCCCTTGGCCCGTGTGCGCTTCAGCCACTACGGCCAGTGGCGGCTACAGCTGAGTTGACGGTTACTAACGCAGGGGCCGCTTCGCAGCCCTTTCGCGACACAAGGCCGCTCCTACAGATGACCGCGATCTCCTGTAGGAGCGGCCTTGTGTCGCGAAAGGGGCGCGAAGCGGCCCCAGCGACCTCGAATTGAGCAGAGTTGTTGGCCCTACCGCCGCACCAACACCGGCACCACGCGGATATAAATCAGCTCACTGACCAACTCCACCAGCGTCTGGGTAATCACCGCCGCCGCCGCCAGCGCACGGATCGGCTCCGGCAGCGCCAACGCCAACGGCAACACCACCAACGAATTACGCGTGGCGGCACTGAAGGTCACCGCCCGTGCCTCGCCTGTGGATAACCGCAGCAGCCGCGCCGCCGCCCACCCAAGCACCGGTGCCAGCAATGCAAAGCCGACATACACCGGCAGCACCGGCAGCAACTCATCCAGCCGCTCAACCACCACGCCAATCTGCGAACCGATCACCGCGATCAGCACCAACGCCATGGCCGGCACAGGCAGCCAGGCCCAGGCGTCGTTCCAGCGCGCAATCAGCGGCGAGCGCCGGGCCCCGCTGCTGGTGGCCACGGCCAGCAACAGCGGCAGCACGATCAGCAGCACGAAGGCTTCCACGAACGGCGCAACAGAAATATCCACCTGCTGGGCGTCACCGAGCATCAGCGCCAGGTACAACGGCAGCAGCGCCAGTTGCACCAGCAACAGCACCGGCGTGGCGGCCAGGGTCAGGCGCGACTCGCCCTTGCCCAGGTGGGTGAACACCACCACGTAGTCGATGCAGGGTGTCAGCAGCACCAGCAGCGCGCCGACCAGCACGGCGGGGTGGTCGACCAAGCCACGGGTACCGGCCCACACCAGCAGCGGCACCAGCACGAAGTTGGCCAGCAGCAGTGCGCCCATGAAGCGCCGGTTGCCAAGCCCGGCGCGTAGATCGAGAAAGGGAATCTGCAGGAACATCGCATACATCAGCACGGCGATGG
This sequence comes from Pseudomonas sp. TWI923, assembly GCF_039673365.1. Classification (NCBI taxonomy): domain Bacteria; kingdom Pseudomonadati; phylum Pseudomonadota; class Gammaproteobacteria; order Pseudomonadales; family Pseudomonadaceae; genus Pseudomonas; species Pseudomonas sp. TWI923. The sequence continues at coordinate 19,641 of NZ_JBDJLM010000062.1, forward strand.
CCGGGGTCACCAGCAGCTCCAGGGGCCGAGCCGCCCCAGGCGCCAGCAGGCCGACGGCGGCGGCGAGCAGCACGGCGATGAAGTAAACGGGGATCTGCTGGCGTTCGAGTTGCTCTCTGTCCACGGGCGTCCTGGCATTTGCGACTGAATTACGGGGTGGGGCAGGGTACTATCTGGCGCAAACCATAGGGAGTGATTCGATGCGAATTCTAGTGGTGGGTGCGAGCAAGGGATTGGGCAAGGCACTGGTCGAGGGCCTGGGCCAGGCGGGCGATACGCTGATCGGCGTGTCGCGTACACGGCCTGAAGCGCTGCCGGCGGCGGTACGCTGGATCGAGGCCGACCTCGGCCAGCCGCGCCAGGCTGCGGCGGCGATCCACGAGGCGGTCGCCAGGGAGGGGCTGGACGTATTGGTGTACAACGTCGGGATCTGGGAAACGCTGGCGTTCGAGGACGGCTACAGCTTCCTCGACGATGACGACGGGCAGATCGAACGCATGGTCGCCACCAACCTCACGGCGCCGTTGCTGTTGATCAAACGTTTGTTGCCGGTGCTGCTTAACAGCGCGCGGCCACGGATCATCCTCACGGGGTCGACCTCGGCGTTGCCGGGGAGTGGGCGGCCGGAGGTCACCTTCGGTGCCAGCAAGTTTGGCTTGCGCGGTATTGCCGAAACCTTGCGCGAAGGCTTCCGCGAGCAGGGGTTGGGGGTGAGTTGCCTGAACCTGGGCTACCTCAATACAGAGGACGGGCTGGATGTGCCGTTGGCCCAGGCCGAGCAGCGCGGTGAAGGTTCGCTGATCCCGCTGCACGATGTGGTGCAGGTATGCCGGATGATGCTGAGCCTGTCTGCTGCCAGCTACGTGCGTGACATCACCTTGCCGGCGCTGCGCGACGAGCGGTTCTGAGCTGGCCTGCATCGGCGAACTGCGGCGGCACAGGGGTGGCGCATAGCTTGAGATTATGCGGTCTGGAGGAAGGTTCCTCCTGTGCCGCCCTCATCGCTGGCAAGCCAGCTCCCACAGTGATTGCGCGACTTTCACGGTCAACGTGGTACCTGTGGGAGCCGGCTTGCCGGCGATGAGGCCCTCGGGCTTACCGCTCGATCGCCAACGCCACACCCTGGCCACCACCGATACACAGGGTGGCCAGGCCTTTCTTGGCATCGCGCTTGATCATTTCATGCAGCAAGGTCACCAGCACCCGGCAGCCCGACGCACCGATCGGGTGGCCCAGGGCAATGGCGCCGCCATTGACGTTGACCTTGGCCGCATCCCACTCCAGCTGCTTGCCCACCGCCAGCGCCTGGGCGGCAAAGGCTTCGTTGGCCTCGATCAGGTCCAGCTCGCCCAGCTGCCAGCCGGCTTTGGCCAGGCAGCGCTGGGTGGCCGACACCGGGCCGATGCCCATGATCGCCGGGTCCACGCCGGCACTGGCGTAGGCAGCAATTTTGGCCAGCACCGGCAGGCCCAGGGCCTTGGCTTTGCTGGCGCTCATCAGCAGCACCGCGGCGGCGCCGTCGTTGAGGCTGGAAGCGTTGCCGGCGGTGACGCTGCCGTCCTTCTTGAACGCGGCGCGCAGCTTGCCGAGGGACTCGGCGGTAGTGCCGGCGCGGGGTTGCTCGTCGGTGTCGAACACCAGCGGCTCGCCTTTTTTCTGCGGGATCTGGATCGGGGTGATCTCATCCTTGAAGCGCCCGGCCTCGATGGCGGCCACGGCCTTGCGCTGCGACTCGGCGGCGAAGGCGTCCTGCTGCTCGCGGGTGAGGCCGTACTTGTCCACCAGGTTCTCGGCGGTGATGCCCATGTGGTAGTCGTTGAAGGCATCCCACAGGCCGTCGGTGATCATGCTGTCGACCAGCTGGCCATGGCCCATGCGTTGGCCGGTGCGGGCCGAGGGCAGCACGTAGGGCGCCAGGCTCATGTTTTCCTGGCCGCCGGCGATCACCACTTCAGCATCGCCGCAGCGGATGGCCTGGGCGGCCAGGTGCAGGGCCTTGAGGCCCGAGCCGCAGACTTTGTTCAGGGTCAGTGCCGGCACTTCATAGGGCAGGCCGGCCTTGACCGCGGCCTGGCGGGCGGGGTTCTGCCCGGCGCCGGCGGTGAGCACCTGGCCGAGGATCACTTCGTCGACCTGGGCCGGGTCCAGCTGGGTCTGGGCCAACAACTGGCGGATCACCGCAGCGCCCAGTTCGACGGCGGACAGGTTGGCCAGCGCCCCCTGGAAACTGCCGATGGCAGTGCGGGTGGCGGCGACGATGACGACTTCGTTCATTGTTGTTCTCCGGGGTACGGTCATGATCGCCACAGCATCCCTGCCGGGCGCTGATTTGGGAAGTTTGTTTTTCTTTGCCATTGATCCGAAATTCAAATGAATAAGCGGCGGCGGGCCACGCCTGCGCGGCGCCGCAACTAAGCTTGGCGTCAGCTTCGGGGGGGAGCGTTTACCAACCACCAGAGCGGAGCTTCTTGCCATGCGCTACTCAGTGATTGCCATCACCCTGCTGCTCGCCAGCGCCAACACCTTTGCCAAGACCGAATGCACCACGGCCGACCGCAGCACCTGGCAGGATGCCGACAAGTTCCAGGCCCAGCTCAAGGAGCAGGGCTACAAGATCAACAAGTTCCAGATCACCAAGGGCAACTGCTACGAGATCTACGGTTTCGACAAGGACGGGCGCAAGGTCGAGATCTACCACGACCCGGTCACCGGCAAGGCGGTCAAGAGCGAGGTGCATGAGTGACCGCCAGTGTGCGCCTGTGGGACCCGTTGCTGAGGTTGTGCCACTGGTCCCTGGCGCTGGTGTTCTTTGCCGATTACTTCTTCAACGAGGCCGGTGACGACTGGCACCAGTGGCTGGGCTACTACGCCGGTGCCTGCCTGGTGTTGCGCATTGGCTGGGGGTTTGTCGGGCCGCGCAGCGCGCGCTGGAGGGACTTCTGGCCCACGCGGGCACGGTTGAAGGTGCATGCGCTGGCGCTTTGGCGCGGCGAGCGTTTTCACCGCCTGGGGCATACGCCGATCGGCGCGCTGGTGATGGTGCTGATGATGACCGGCATCGCCAGCCTGGGCGTGACCGGCTGGATGATGCTGGAGGTGGATGCCTTGTGGGGCGCCGAATGGCTGGAGACGCTGCACAGCTGGCTGGCCGATGCGGTGCTGGCGCTGGTTGGCGTGCACCTGCTGGCGGCGCTGGTGGAGAGTGTGCGCTTGAGGGAGAACCTGCCGTTGTCGATGGTGACCGGGCGGCGACGGTCTTCCGACGAGCCGTGAAAGGCTGAAGGGCCATCGCGGGGAATCACTCGGACCTGTAGGAGCGGCCTTGTGTCGCGAAAGGGCCGCAACGCGGCCCCAGGATTTCCGCGTAAGAGCAGAAATCGCGGGGCTGCTACGCAGCCCTCTCGCGACACAAGGCCGCTCCTACAGTGGATGTGCAAGTTCATTGTTTGGCCGGCTTGCCGGCGAAAGGGCGTATCTACACCGCCGGGCACTGGTTGGTCACGCAGTGAATCCCACCCCCTCCCGCCGCAATCGCATCGATATCCAGCTGCACCACCGTGCGCCCCGGATACAACTGCACCAGCAACGCCCGGGCCTTCTCATCAGCGCTGCGATCACCAAACTGCGGTGCGATCACCGCGCCATTGATCACGAAGTAGTTGATGTACCCCGCGGCAAAGTCCGGGTTGCCCTTGCTGAACTTGTTGCTGCGCGGTTTCATCGGCGGCGACAGGGTATGCACCTGCAACTTGCGCCCATCGGCGTCGGTGGCGTTCTGCAGAATTTCCAGGTGCTTGCGGGTCACTGCGTAGTCGTAGGAATCCGGGTCGTTGTCCAGGTTCGCCACCACCACGCCGGGCGCCGCGAAGCGCGCATAAAAGTCCACGTGGGCATCGGTGATGTCCTTGCCCTTGATGCCCGGCAGCCAGATGATCTTGCGCAGCCCCAGGCGCGCCTTCAGTTCCTCTTCGACCTCGGCCTTGCTCCAGTCGGGGTTGCGGTTGCGGTTGATCCAGCTGCTCTCGGTCATGATCCCGGTGCCGTGGCCGTCCACCTCGATGCCGCCGCCTTCGCCCACCAGCTCGCTGCGTTGGTATTGGGCTCCGGCCAGCTTGGCCACGCGCGCCGCCAGCTTGGCGTCGTACCGGTGCTGCTGCTTGCCGCCCCAACCGTTGAAGTTGAAGTCCACCGCGCCCAGCGCGCCATCGTCGTCCAGCACCAGGTTGGCGCCGATGTCACGCATCCAGATGTCGTCCAGCTCGGTTTCGACATAGGTGATGTTGTGGCTGCCGCATTCTTCCTCGGCGATATCGCGTTCGCTGGCGCGGCAGAACACCGTCACCGGCTGGTAGGCGGCGATGGCCCGGGCGATACGGCCCAGCGCGGCCTGCACGTCTTCGGTGAAGTCTTCCCAGATGGCGTCCTGGGCGCCGAAGGCGATATAGGCGCACTGCTGTTTTTCACCCTCGTCGGGCATGAACCAGCGGCCGGCCTCGGCGGCGCGGGCGCTGCCCAGGGGCAGGCCGAAGCTGGCGGCGGCGCTGACGCCAGCGACCACGCTCAGTTGTTGAAGGAAGGTGCGGCGAGTGGGCATGGGGTCAGTCCTGTGCAGTCTTGAAACGGGTCCAGACGCGCATGCGCGCACGCATGTCGGCCTGGGGGATGTCCTTGCCGGGGATCAGCCGGGCGTAGGCGGCTTCGTTAAGGTAGATATCGGGGTTGTCGCGCAGCCGCGGGTCCACCAGCGGGCGGGCCTTGGCGCTGGCAGTGGGGTAACCGGTGGTACTGCTGATCGCGGCCATGTTCTCCGGGCGCATGACGAAGTTGATGAAACGATAGGCGTACTCGGGGTGCTTGGCGTCGGCGGGGATGGCCATGGTGTCCATCCACACCGTGGTGCCTTCGCGGGGCACCCGGTACTGGAAGTCGATGGCTTTGCCGGCGGCTTCGGCGGTGCGCTGGGCCTGGATCACGTCGCCGCTGTAGCCCAGTGACAGGCAGATGTTCTGGTTGACCAGCTCGGTCACCGGTTGCGACTGCAGCTTCTTCACATAGGGGCGGATGCCCTTGAGCAGTTCGCTGGCGGCGGCCAGGTCTTCGCGTTTGGCGCTGCGCGGTTCGCGGCCCAGGTAGTGCAGCACCACGGCCAGCACTTCGTCGGGCGAGTCGATCATCGAGATGCCGCAATCGGCGAACTTGGCTGCCAGCTCTGGCTTGAACAGCAGGTCGAGGCTGTTCAGCGGGGCGTCGGGCATGCGCTCGCGGATCTTCTTCGCGTCCATGGTCAGGCCGATGGTGCCCCAGGTGTAGGGCACGGTGGCCTGGCTGGCCTTGGGGTACTGGTCGTGCAACTTGCGCAGGCTGGGGTCGATGTCGTCCAGCGCGGTCAGCTGGCTGCGGTCCAGTTTCTGCAGGCTGCCGGCGCGCATCAGCCGTTCGGCCACGGTGTCGCCGGGGAACACCAGGTCGTAGCCGCTGCGCCCGGACATCAGCTTGGCCTCCAGCACCTCGCTGCCGTCCATGACGTCGTAGATCACCGGGATACCGGTTTCGGCGGTGAAGCGCTTGAGCGTGTCTTCGGCGAAATAGTCGGCCCAGTTGTACAGGCGCAAGGCGTCCTGCTCGGCCTGGGCGATACCGGCGCAGGCCAGCAGCGCGGCGATGGCCAGCAGTTGTGATGGACGGCGTGGCATGCTCAGGCCCTCTCGGTGTGTGGGGTGCGGCCGTCGAGGGTCATCAACGGCGCGTACAGGTCGGGGCGGCGGTCGCGGTACACGCCCCAGCTCAGGCGGTCCTCGCGCATCTGCGCCAGGTCCAGGTCGTGCAGCCACACGCCACTGCTGGCGCGGTCGGCTTCGGCGAGCAGGGCGCCCTTGTGGTCGCAGATGAACGACGAGCCGTAGAAGCGCATCGACAGGCTGCTGTCACTCTTGGCCACTTCTTCGCCAACCCGGTTGGCGGCCACCACCGGCAGCAGGTTGGCGGCGGCGTGGCCGCGCATGGCGACTTGCCAATGATCGCGCGAATCCAGCCCGGCGGCGCCGGGCTCGGAGCCGATGGCGGTGGGGAACAGCAGCACTTCGGCGCCCATCAGCGCCAGGCAGCGGGCGGTCTCGGGGAACCACTGGTCCCAGCAGATGCCGATGCCCAGGCGGCCGAAGGCGGTGTCCCAGACCTTGAAGCCGGTGTCGCCGGGGCTGAAGTACTCCTTCTCCTGGTAGCCGATGGCGTTGGGGATATGGCTCTTGCGGTACACCCCCAGCAGCGTGCCGTCGGCGTCGGCCACGGTCAGCGAGTTGAAGAAGGCGTTGCCGGCGCGCTCGTACCAGCTCAGCGGCAGCACCACGCCCAGCTCCTTGGCCAGGGCGGCGAAGCGGCGCAGCAGCGGGCTGTCGTGGTAGTCCTCGGCCAGGGCCTGGTGGCTGTGGCACTGCTCGATGCAGAAGTACGGCGTGGCGAACAGCTCCTGCAACAGGATCACCTGGGCGCCATCGGCGGCGGCCTGGCGCACCAGTTGCTCGGCACGGTCGAGGTTGCCGGGCACATCCCAGCTGCAGGCCATCTGGGTGGTGGCGATGCGCAGGGTGCTCATGGGCGTTCTCCTTGCAGCGGCCAGGCCGGCTGTTGCTGGGTGATGCAGTGAATGCCGCCGCCGCCGTGGGCGATATGGTCGATGCGCACCGGCACCACTTCGCGGCCGGGGAAGGCATGGGCGAGCTGATCGGCGGCGGCCTGGTCGGCGTCGATGCCGTAGGCCGGCATGATCACCGCGCCATTGGCCAGGTAGAAGTTGGTGTAGGAGGCGCAGAACACCTCGGCGTCGGTGTCCACGGCCGCGGTGGCCTCGTACAGGTCGAGCAGCTCGAACTTACGGCCCTGGGCGTCGGTGGCCAGCTCCAGCGCACGGCGGTTTTCGCGGACCACCTCGGCGTACACCGAATCCTTGTCATGGGTGGCATCCACCAGCAGCACGCCGGGGCGGGCGAAGGCGCACACGCCGTCGACATGGCCGTCGGTCATGTCACCGGTCACGTACTGCGGGTCGCCCGGCAGCCAGATGGTCTTGCGGATGCCCAACAGGCGGGCGAAGCAATCCTCGAAATCAGCCTTGCTCAGGCCCGGGTTGCGATTGGGGTTGAGCAGCACCGATTCGGTGGTGATCAGGGTGCCTTCACCGTCCACATGGATGGCGCCGCCTTCGTTGCACAGCGGGGTGCTGAAACCTTCCAGGCCGAGCTGGTCGAGGATGCGCCGGGCCAGGCTGCGGTCCTTGCCGTGTTCGGACTTGTTGCCCCAGGCGTTGAAGCGCCAGCTCAGGCCGGCCACGCCTTGCTGCGGGTGCAGCAGGAAGCTTGGCCCGCTGTCGCGGCACCAGCTGTCGTCGACGGCCAGCTCGATCAGCTCGATGCCGGCGCCGCACAGCGCGCGGGCGGTGGCCATGGCGGACGGGTCCACCACCATCTTCACCGGCTCGAAGCGGGCGATGGCGGCGGCCACCCGGGCGTAGTCGCGCTGCACGTCGGCCAGGGTCACGCCCCAGCCCGATTCCCACAGTGGTTGGTTGTGCGGCCAGATCATCCAGGTGGCGGCGTGGCGGGCCCATTCGGCAGGCATGCGCCAGCCGCTGTCGTGGGACAGGGTCATAGTGAACTCCGATCTATTAGGGATTTTTATCAACGAAGCCCGCCGTCGCGGGTGTTGGTGCCAATGTTATGGCTGGGAAGTTGGGGCGACAAACGATAGATTTAGCGTATTTCTGATCAGTCAGGCTTATCAGCATGCTCAAACACTGGCCCCCGCTCAATGCCCTGCGCGGCTTTGAAGCCGCTGCCCGCCTGGGCAGTTTCCACAAGGCCGCCGAGGCCCTGAACCTCACCCAGTCGGCGATCAGCCAGCAGATTCGCAGCCTGGAAAGCTACCTGGAGCAACCGCTGTTCCACCGCACCGGGCGCAGCGTCAGCCTTACCGATGCCGGGCACGATCTGCTCAGCACCACCCAGACCTTGCTGCAGCAACTGGCGGTGGGCATCCGCCGGCTGGACCAGTACCGCAAGCCCAACCAGCTGGTGGTCAACACCACCCCTGCGTTCGCCCGGCACTGGCTGCTGCCGCGCCTGGCGGAATTTCACCAGCGCTATCCGGAGGTGGACCTGTGGCTGTTCACCAGCTTCGAGGTGCCGGACATGGCCAGCGAGACCATCGACCTGGCGATCCGCGATGACATTGGCGCCCAGGCTGAATGCAGCTTCAGTGTGCTGCACCAGGACCTGCTGTACCCGGCCTGCCACCCGGACCTGCCCGAGCAGGGGCGCACCACCTTGCATGGCGAGCGGGAGATGGACTGGAGCCACTGGCAGGTCGAAGGCGGCGAGGATGTCGGGCAGCAGGGCAAGGGGCTGAATTTTTCCGACCCGGGGTTGCTGCTGGAGGCGGCGGGCGAGGGGTTGGGGATTGCCCTGGTCAGCCAGTTGCTGGCGCAGCGGTTGGTGGCGCAGGGGCAGTTGCAGGCGTTGTCGGCCCAGCGCGTGCGTGGGCCGGCGTGGAGTTGCCTGGTGCATCGCGACAGCCAGGATGACCCGCAGGCGCGGCGGTTTCTGGAGTGGTTACGCCAAGCCTTGTAGGAGCGGCCTTGTGTCGCGATAGGGCCGCATAGCGGCCCCAGCGATCTTGAAGTGCGGCACAAATCCTGGGGGCGCTTCGCACCCCTTTCGCGACACAAGGCCGCTCTTACAGTAATCAGTTCGATCATGCAGTGGCTCGAATCACCCCGTATTATGTGTCGGATGACATGCGAGGGTAGTCTCACCCTCTAGATCAAACGGAACCGCCCCATTTTTGCCGGGGCGCTTCCCCAGCCTAAACCTGACGAGGTACAGACATTGGCCATCATTCATCCCAAGGTTCGCGGTTTCATCTGCACCACGACTCACCCAAAGGGCTGCGAGCTCAACGTCCGTGACCAGATCGAAGCCACCCGCAAGCTGGGCGTGCGCGAGGATGGTCCGAAGAAAGTCCTGGTGATCGGCGCCTCCAGCGGCTACGGCCTGGCCGCCCGCATCACCGCGGCATTCGGCTTCAAGGCCGACACCCTGGGCGTGTTCTTCGAAAAGCCGGGCACCGAGACCAAGGCCGGCACCGCCGGCTGGTACAACGCCGCCGCCTTCGACAAGTTCGCCAAGGCCGAGGGCCTGTACAGCAAGTCGATCAACGGTGACGCCTTCTCCGACGAAGCTCGCGCCAAGGTCATCGAGCTGATCAAGAACGAAATGGGCGGCCAGGTCGACCTGGTCATCTACTCGCTGGCCTCGCCGGTGCGCAAGCTGCCGCAGACCGGTGAAGTGATCCGCTCGGCGCTCAAGCCGATCGGCCAGCCGTACAAGTCGACCGCCATCGACACCAACAAGGACACCATCATCGAGGCCAGCATCGAGCCGGCCACCGAGCAGGAAATCGCCGATACCGTTACCGTGATGGGCGGCCAGGACTGGGAGCTGTGGATCGATGCCCTGAACGCCGCCGGCGTGCTGGCGCCTCAGGCCCGCACCGTGGCCTTCAGCTACATCGGCTCCGACATCACCTGGCCGATCTACTGGGACGGCGCCCTGGGCAAGGCCAAGCAGGACCTGGACGAAACCGCCCAGCGCCTGGGCAAAAAAGTCGGCGGCAGTGCCAACGTTGCGGTGCTGAAGTCGGTGGTTACCCAGGCCAGCTCGGCTATCCCGGTGATGCCGCTGTACCTGTCGATGGTCTTCAAGATCATGCAGGAGAAGGGTATCCACGAAGGTACCCAGCACCAGCTGGACCGCATGTTCCGTGACCGCATGTACCGTGAGGACGGTGCGCCGGCTGCACTGGACGAGGAAGGCCGTCTGCGTCTGGACGACTGGGAACTGCGTGATGATGTGCAGGACGCCTGCCGTGCCATGTGGCCGAAGGTGACCACCGAGAACCTGTTCGAGCTGACCGACTACGCCGGTTACAAGAAGCAGTTCCTCAACCTGTTCGGTTTCGAGCGCGCTGACGTCAACTACGACGAAGACGTGGCCACCGATGTGAAGTTCGACTGCATCGAGCTGTAATCGCGTCAGGCCTGTACCGGCCTCTTCGCGGGTAAACCCGCTCCCACAGGATCTCCACAGCATTCAAGACTGTGGAGATCCTGTGGGAGCGGGTTTACCCGCGAAAGGGCCGGCACAGGTGTAGGTTTTTTGCTAGCGTTGGCGCACAACAACACAGAAGCGCGCCATGAGCAGCCTTACCCAGCCCGCCACCGCCTTTCGCCACAACGCCCCCGACGGCTACAGCCTCGGCGGCTTCCGCTGGCGCCACGCCACCCCCGCAAGCCAGCGGCCGCTGGTGATCATCAACGCCGCCACTTCGGTGCGTTGCCGTTACTACTCGCGTTTTGCCGACTACCTGTTCGCCCAAGGCTTCGATGTCCTGAGCTACGACTACCGTGGCATAGGTGAATCGCGCCCGGCCTCGCTGCGCGGTTTCCAGGCCTCATGGAGCGACTGGGGCCGGCTGGATTTCGAGGCCATGCTGCAACTGGCTGGCGCCGAACATCCGGGGCAACCGGTGCATGTGGTGGGGCACAGTTTCGGCGGCTGGGCGCTGGGCCTGGCGCCTTCGGCGGCGCAGGTGCAGCACGCGGTGCTGGTGGGTGCGCAGTTCGCCTACTGGCGCGACTATGCGGCGGACCAGCGCTGGCAGCTGTATGGCAAATGGCATGTGCTGATGCCATTGCTGACCCGAGTGTTCGGCTACTTTCCCGGCAAGCGCCTGGGGTGGCTGGAGGACACGCCGGCGGGGGTGGTGCACGACTGGAGCACGCCGACGCCACGCTACGAGCACCGACCCAGCGGGCGGTTGCTGCAAGCCTTGCCGTTCGCTCACGTCAGCGCCTCGACCTTGGCGATCAGCCTGACCGACGATCCGTTCGGCACGGTGGCGGCCACCGAGCGGTTATTGGGTTATCTGGATGAGCGCGGGCGCAAGCACCTGCGGGTGGCGCCTGTGGATATCGGCGTCGAGGAGATTGGTCACTTTGCGTTCTTTCATGACCGGTTTCGCCAGAGCCTTTGGCCGATTGCGCTGGGGTGGTTGCAGGCGGGGCGGTTGGCGGAGCAGGTGCCGGGGCAGGTTATTGGTTGAGCGTGAAGGGGGAGGGCTGCGCCCTCCTTTCGCGGCACAAGGCCGCTCCTACAGGGAAATGCGATCCTCTGTAGGAGCGGCCTTGTGC